>JBAYHX010000165.1:0-7118 GCA_041665965.1 Candidatus Latescibacterota bacterium | reverse complement strand
CACGGAGCCCGTCTGACCGGCGCCGGATTCGGCGGCTGTGTTGTCGCTTTTGCCCGGAAAGATTCGCTTTCACGGATAGAAAAGGAAATAGCCGAACGATATCATCCGGAAGGGATTACCCAGAAGGCGGCGATATGGCCGATCGAAATTTCCGAGGGAGCGAGAAGAATACAGGGATAAATTATGAAGGATGAAATAGCCGTCTCCAGATATGTATTGCTTATACAGTCCCGATTATTGAAACAAGAATCGGGATTGGGTTCTGTGATCGTATAAAACAGCTTCAGATGATATCTGCCCTGTTTCATACAGATAAGGATTATTCATGAATACCCCGGCAGTACGGACCGAAAACCTCGTTCGTGATTTCAAGATGGTGCGGGCGGTGGATCATATTTCGCTGGAAGTGCCTTCGGGAATCGTTTTCGGTTTTCTCGGACCGAACGGCGCCGGCAAAACAACCATGATCCGCCTGCTTTTGGGACTTCTCGAACCGACCGGAGGCCATGCGGAGGTGCTGGGTTACGATGTGCGTTCGCAGTCTTCTACAATCCGTGAAAAAACCGGCACCCTCCTTGAACATACCGGCCTCTACGAACGTCTCAGCGCCGAGGACAACCTTGAATTCTACGCCCGGGTATCCCATATTCCCCGTGCCGAACGGAAAGCCCGCATACAGGAACTGCTCACCCATTTCGGCCTGTGGGAACGGCGGAAAGAGAATGTCGGAGTCTGGAGCCGGGGAATGAAACAGAAACTTGCGGTAGCGCGGACAATTCTGCACCGTCCCGCATTTATCTTCCTGGATGAACCGACCGCAGGTCTCGATCCGGTGGCCTCGGCAGCTTTGCGTGATGACCTGGCGAAACTAGCCGCCGGTGAAGGAATAACCGTGTTCCTCACCACGCATAATCTCTCCGAGGCGGAGAAACTCTGTGCGCGCGTCGGGGTGATAAACCGCGGAAAGCTCATCGTAGTCGGCAGCCCCGATGAACTCCGCGCAAAAATCGGCAAACCCCGGACAGAGATAACCGGACAGGGATTCACATCCGAAATTCTTGCATCGCTCCGCGCGCGTCCGGACATTGTTTCTGCGGAAACGGAAAACGGCCGTCTTTTGATCACCGCTTCCGAAAATACCCCGATGTCGCCGATCGTTCGGTTTCTTGTCGGAGCAGGCGCGGAAATCGAGGAGGTGCAAAAAGTGAAAGCGAGCCTCGAGGAGGCATTCCTTACCCTCATGGAGGAAGACAGATGATATCCGACATCCTGACCGTCCTCTGGAAAGAGGCGAGAGAATATCTGCGGCAGCGGGGTACCGTACGGGGAACTTTTCTCACGCTCGGCATCCCGATTCTCATCCTCGGAATCGTCATGCCCCTTCAGTTTGGAAAAGCATGGGTAGAATCCCCGGTTTCGCTGATCGCCTGGGCATGGATACCGCTCTTTCTCGCGATCAATGTCATCGCCGATTCCATCGCCGGAGAAAGGGAACGTCACACCCTCGAAACGCTTCTCGCGAGCCGTCTTTCCGACACATCGATTCTTTTCGGAAAAATATTCGCGTCCATGCTGTACGCGCTTATTCTCACTTTCCTCATCGTCGCAATCGGAATTATCACCGTGAATGTCCGTTTTTTCGGCGAGGGTATTACGTTCGTACCGCTCAATTATCTTGCCATCGGGATAACGGCAGCGATTCTCGGGACAGGGTTCGCGGTAAGCGCCGGCATCCTTGTTTCCCTCCGCGCCGCCACTGTCCGTCAGGCCCAGCAGACATTGAGCCTCGGAATAATCATTGTCGCGCTGCTCCCCTCAATGCTCTTCACGATTTTACCCGCCGGGATGAAACAGAGTTTCAATGCATGGATAGAATCGGTCGACGGCGAACTTGCGGTAATACTGCTGTTCGGATTTTTCCTGATACTGGATGTGATTCTGGTGCTGATTTCGATGAAGCGGTTCAAGCGGGAGAAGCTGGCGGTGGAGTGAAAAAAAACGACGAAGCCTTATAAACTATCTATCACTTTCATGTTTTCATGTTTAACTCGTACTTCCCGTCTTCAGACCGGAACAAGAGATTATATTTTAAAAGATTATTCAAGTCGCGCCGTGCAGAGCGTTCGCTTTTCCCACGATAGAGAATGGCAAAAGGAGCAGAACTGTATAAGTCTGGAATAATAATACTGACAGGATTCTCGATCAAAATGCAAAGAAGGTCATATTGCCTCTGATTGATATTCTTATTTCTTCTTAGACTTGAAAAATAATCCCTGAGAACAATTAACCGAATAAATAGTAATACTCTTGATTTCACCATTTCCAATGAAGAAACCATTGCCTGTAAATTAAATTCAATAAACGGAGTAATATCTTTTTCCCTGTTTTTTTCCGAGAGAGAGAACACCCAGTAATAGTCATCGACATGTTGGTAATAATAGTTTGAAAGCATCTTCGGCGCATACCGAACACCTGAAGTTTGGAGAAGCAATGCCTCTAACATGCGGGCAGTTCTTCCGTTTCCATCAGTGAAAGGGTGGATAAGAGCCAGATGGTAGTGTGCCATTGCGGCTCTCAGCATAGAGTCTTCTTTCAATAATGGCTCACTCTCGATCCAGGAAATAAATTCTTTCATCAAAAGTGTCATGTCTTTAAAACTTCCAGGAGCTCGATATGTACCGCCGTGTTCTTTATCGCCCACTTTCACCGGTTTGTCTCTATATCCTTCTTTTCTTCCAGTTTCGGTGAAACCTTCCATTATTGTGGAATGAATTGATAGAATGAGTTCTTCAGAAAGAGGTAAATGGTCCACTTCTTCGAAACTATCAACTGCAGTATATGCAATTTTTAAATTTTCTATTTCTTTCTCCGACTTCTTTTTTACGATTTTTTTGTCTTCTTCGGACAGAATACGTCCGACCTCCTCTTCCGTGAGCGTATTCCCCTCAATTGCTGCAGTTCCGAAAATTGAACGGCGTATAATTTCCTCATCTATATGTGAAGCCAATGAAGGAAGAATGGGAAGATCCTTGATCGTTTGATAAAGAACTTCCACCTTAAACAATAAAGGCATAATTTTATTCCGGTCGTAATTACGGCTGAAATAAAACCGGTCATTCTTGGAAATAGTGATGGTTTTTACAAGTGTATTGTCCATAATTTTGTCACTATAAAAGGTTATACTGCATTTTATTTGCACATCTCTTAATATAATCTTGTCACAATTATTGTCAATACATTTCTTTCATAAAAAAGGGCAGACATACCTGCTCGCCCCTATTCAAGTTTCCTTTTAATGAATCTCTATTCTTTTTGTTTCTCTTTTTCCCCTGCATAGATGTATCTATTGAGAATCCTGTTGAAATCGCTCCATTCCTTTCCTTCGTCTTCGCAGGTGTCAACGATTTTCTGAAGAGCATTGAGCTTGGCGTCGATTTCATCGGCATAGTAGAGGATGAAAGCCTCACGGGTCATCGGCTCCACAGGAGAACTGTATGTATGGAACCCGTGGTGGGAAAGCATCAGATGGCTGATAATGGTCTTGAGCCGGGGCGGGAAATCCTTTATACGGTCAGTCATGTTGCGGACAAAGCGGTCGCCCATAACAAGATGACCTTCGAGCCTTCCCTCATCGCTGTATTCGATGGTATTTTTTGCCGATAATTCCCTGATTTTCCCCACATCATGAAGGAGAGCCGCGAGAATAAGGAGATCGCGGTCGAGGGCGGGATATTTTTCCGCGATCCAGTTGCATATATCGGCTACTGCAACCGAGTGCTCTATCAGCCCGCCAATGCAGCTGTGATGCCACTGGCTTCCGCCCGGCGCCCTCTTGAATTCTTTCATGAAAGCTGAATTGTTGAAAATAAGTTTCCCAAGCTGCTTAAGATGCGTATCGCCAAGGCCTTCTATATATTCAGATATGCGAGTTGCGAGGGCATCGCAATCGGCAGTAGTAGAGGGAATGAACAGATCGGGGGAATATTCCCCCGCCTCGGCGGGCCGGATTTTATCGATTCGGGCCTGAGGCTTGTCTTTATAAGAACCGAGGCGGCCTTTGACTTTCACTACTTCCCCTTTAGAAAGCTGTTCCCGCACTGTCTGGGCATCTTCCCAAACCACTCCCGGGAGTACTCCGGTCTTGTCCGATAATTCTATCTCCAGACGGAATGAGCCATCGGATTCTTTCAATGAGCTGCGCTTAAGAACGTAAAAACCGACAAATTCGTCCCCGTCATGAATATCGGCGATTGTGATTTGATCGTCTTTCATAGTACCCGTATAATCTCCTTTTCCGTTATAATGATATCCAGAGCGCAATCATGCGGTTCAAGGGGAATGTGTTCCTCTTCCTGAAAAGAATACGCAAGTCCTGCTTTGGGACAGGAGCAGCTTGCGAGGAAACTGTCGTAATATCCCCCTCCAAAACCCAGCCTTCCGCCGTTACGGTCGAATGCAAGGAGCGGGACGATCACAAGATCGAACTCCACCGGATGCATTTCCCTTTCGGGAATGTAACGCGGTTCCATAACCCCATATTGCTTTGACGGCTGAAGGTCATCCAGGGAGTCTATCCGTATGTGCTGAAGGCTTCTTTTCCCGGGAACACACCGGGGAACGACCACTTTTTTCCCCTGGTCAAGCATACCGTAGATGAGACCAAGCGTGTCGGCTTCATTATTGACCGAGGACACATAGATATGCACTGTGCGTGCACCCACAAATTCCTTCAATTCGGCACAGCGAGCCATGATATTCATGTTCAGAGTACGGTATTCCACCATTTCCATACCGGCCCGTAATGATTTCATCCGGGCCCTGAGCATTTTTTTTTCTGTAGTAATATCCATATTTTTCCAGAATGAAGATTTTGTTAAGATATGAGGCTTTTGCAAAAGTCGTTTTATACGTAAAAAAAGAAGGCGAGTTATTAACTACAGCCCCCTATCCCTCTGTCCCTTTCCCCCGGAAGGGGCAATGGAAGTCATTGCTCCACAGTCGATTCCTGCCACCTCCGGGGGAAGGATGTCCGAAGGACAGAAAGGGGGCTGCTTCCAACAATCTCGACTTTTGCAAAAGGCTCATATGTATCCGAACTGAATATACGGTAAATAAAAAGGTATAGTGAAGGATGAAATATATAAAAGAAGAAAATAGTGCAACAGGAAAAATCCAATTCATAAACAGTATACTGTATTCAATAGAAAAGCCCCCGATTACTCATCTGTTTCATAAACCGGGGGCTTTATTATCAGCGACTTTTTAGAGATTCACGGCATCATCACTTCCCGAGGATTGCTTTAAGGTCTTCCTCAACCGTAGTGATCGGTTTCAGGTCAAAATTCCTGACCAGAACATCGAGCACCGCCGGAGTAATAAAAGCAGGCAGGCTGGGTCCGAGACGAATTCCTTTTATTCCGAGCGAAAGCAGGGTAAGCAGAATTACCACTGCTTTTTGTTCGTACCAGGAGAGCACCATGGAAAGCGGCAGACTGTTTACATCCGTTCCAAAGGCATTGGCAAGCGCCACAGCTATCTGGATAGCAGAATAGGCGTCATTGCATTGTCCGATGTCCAGGAGCCGCGGAATACCTCCAATATCGCCGAACTCGAGCTTGTTGAAACGATATTTCCCGCAGGCAAGGGTCAGAATCACGCTGTCTTTGGGAACCGATTTTGCAAAATCAGTATAGTAATTACGGCCGCTCTTGGCGCCGTCGCAGCCGCCAATCAGGAAGAAATGCTTGATCGCTCCCGATTTGACCGCCCCGATTACCTTATCCGCCACGCTCATAACAGCATTGTGACCGAAACCCACCAGAATGGTCTTCTTTGGGCTGTCTTCCGTAAATCCTTCGGCTTCAAGAGCAGCCTCAATGACCGGCGCAAAGAACCGGTTCTGAATATGCGTGACTCCCGGCCATGCGACAAGCCCACTGGTAAATATGCGTTGTTTGTAGCTTTCCCGAGGTTTTTGGATACAGTTTGTGGTCATGAGTATTGCGCCCGGAAAAGCATCAAATTCTTTCGCCTGATCCTGCCATGCGCCGCCGTAGTTTCCCACAAGATGTTTATACTTTTTCAATTCAGGGTATCCGTGAGCCGGAAGCATCTCTCCATGAGTGTATATATTGATCCCTTTCCCTTCCGTCTGTTTGAGCAGTTCTTCCAAATCACGGAGATCATGGCCGGATACCACGATGGCTTTGCCTTTTACCGGGGTTATCCTTACCGGTGTTGGCTCCGGATTTCCATATGCGCCGGTGTTTGCAGCATCCAGAAGCCCCATAACTTTGAGATTCACCTCACCGCATTTCAGATTACGGGCTACAAGCTCATCCACTGTGAAATTCTCATGGGCAAGGTAATCAAGGGTATCATGGAAAAAAGTATATACATCCTCATCCTCTTTGCCCAGAATCTGAGCATGATCGGCATAGGCTGCCATTCCTTTGAGACCGTAGGTAAGCAGTTCCGCCAGGCCGGTGATATCGTCTCCCCATTTTTCTTTACTTTGCGCGATCGAAACTCCTTCTCCCTGACGGACCATTTCATCAAGCGCCTCCTCTGGAACAAACACAGCCGGTCCGGAAAGCTGCTCAGGTACCTGACCTGTTTTACGGCATGCATCTTCATAAAATTTCCGTATTTTGTCGCGTACCCGAGTCACTCGCATGATGAGTTCTTTCAATCGTTCCGGATCGAAGTTTACATTCGTGACTGTGCTGAAAAGGGCTTCAATCACTATGACATCGGCTTCACGATCTTTTATGCCAAGTTTTTTTGCTTTCACGGCATACATTGAAAGGCCTTTTGCCGCATAGATTAGAAGATCCTGTAGAGCTGCAGTTTCAGGGGCTTTCCCGCAAACACCGAATGATGTGCATGCAACTCCTTTTGCTGTTTGTTCACACTGGTAACAATGCATATGCGTCTCCTTTTTTAAAAAATGATTGTTTTAATGAAGTCATTTTTCAATTCTTTATTTAGCCCGAATAATTCATAAAATATATTTATCATACCACTAAGGAAGAAAATCCCCTCTGCCTGACGGCATCTCCCCTTGTTAAGGGGAGAATTCATTTTTTTCTCTTTTTGCACCCTCTTAACAAGGGGGT
>JBAYHX010000164.1:0-7226 GCA_041665965.1 Candidatus Latescibacterota bacterium | reverse complement strand
GCGGTTTCGGGGGCGGATTCTCCGGAGGCGGGGGCTCTTCCGGGAGCTTTTAATGGAGGTACTATGAAAAATCAGGATGAACAGATGAAAAAGATTTCCGATGAATTTCTCACGGATATTAAAAGCTGCTTTGGCGAGGATCTTCAGTCGGTAATTCTTTATGGGCCGGCAGCGAGGGACGAAAAACCATCCGGCAGCCTTTCATTCCATTTTCTTGTGGTAACAGGGGACAACACCCCGAGCGCGCTTGCGCCCTGCTCGGTATTTATCAAAAAGTGGGCAAAAAACAAAATCTCCGTTCCCCTTTTCCTGACTACCGACTATATCAAAAATTCTCTCGATACCTTCCCGCTTGAATTCATGGAAATGAAAAGCTCCTACCTGGTCCTTTTCGGGGAAGATGTGTTGGAGGACATCACGTTCAAAGATAGTGATGTGAGGAGTGAATGTGAGCGTGAAATCAAGGGGAAACTCCTTCATTTGCGCGCGGAATTTCTCCTTCACAGAGGCGACCGGAAAGGGCTGATCGATCTGGTGCGCCGTTCTCTTACCACCTTTCGCATGATGTTTGCAGGCGTTCTCTATCTGAAAAAAAGCGATATTCCCGAAAAAACAGGGGAACTTCTCGCCGCGGTCAGCCGTGAATTCGGTATCGATTCCGACCTGCTCACCAAGCTGTATGAAATCTCCAACGGAGGTATTCAACCCGACATGGCTGAAACCGACACTCTTTTCGATCTGTATGTGGAAGAATTGGATAAACTCTCCAACGCTTTGGATAGTTATCGTTCAACGGAGGAATAATATGAAAAAAGGTTTGCTCATTGCCGCTGTCATTATTGGTGTCATCATTTTACTCGCACTCATTACTGCCGGATGGCTGCGCACCACGTACAACAGTATGGTAGTTATGCAGGAACAGGTAAATAGTTCCTGGGCGCAGGTTCAGACTGTGCTCCAGCGCCGATTCGATCTGATTCCGAATCTTGTCGAAACGGTCAAGGGGTACGCCGCCCACGAGGAGGGAGTGCTTACTGCAGTGACCGAGGCGCGGGCGAAAGTCGGAGGAGCCGCGAACCCTGGAGATAGAATGAAGGCTGAAGGTGATCTGTCCAGTGCCCTTTCACGGCTCATGGTGGTTGTGGAAGCCTATCCCAATCTAAAGGCCAACCAGAATTTCATGGCCCTTCAGGATCAGCTTGAAGGAACCGAAAACCGTATCGCGGTGGAACGTCAGAGGTATAACGACACAGTCCGGGGCTATAATCAATATATCCGTCAGTTCCCCCAAAATTTGATCACAGGCATGTTCGGATTCGAGAGGAAACCGTTCTTCGAGGCGCCGGGCGCCGCCCAGGAAGCGCCAAAGGTTCAGTTCAAGTAAGATTGTACGAGGATTTATTACAGGCTTGTCTTTATACAGCAGAGGGGAGGAAAGATTTTATCTTTCGCCCCTCTGTTTTTTTAACTTCTTTTCTTTTGGCGGAAGTGTCCGGGCATACTGCCAGGAACGTTCCAGCCAGTTGTGCAAGACCACACCGTTGTTAATCGCCGGCTCGGGAAGAGTCATATACTCTTTCATGACATGTCCCTGCATCGGTTCGAACGGAACAGCCTCATCAAAAGTTTTTTGAAGTTCATCCCTTTCCTTTTCAGACAGACGGATGAAAATACTGTCTGCGAAAACACCGGCAAACATATTCTCATGTACGAAATAAGCAGGACAGCCGAACATCTTTCGCTTTTCGCAATCGAACGGCGCAAGGGCCTCTTCCAAAAGAGCGCTCAATCCTTCGGAAACTTTCTTCCACTGCATGGGAATTCCCTCACATTGTACTCTCGTTCCATTTCCACAGCACCTCTTCCGGGGCGGAAATCATGGGACAGGTAGAAGCTGGCGGCGCATTGAAAGCATAATAACGGAGAGGTTCGGAGCCAATTACCCGCAGAGCGTGCGGCGTACCGATGGGAGCGATGAGCACATCACCGGTGGAGACTTCTGTTATGGTGTCCCCTGCCATCGCGGTAGCCCTTCCGGTAAGGAAGACATACACTTCCACACGATTGTGGGTATGCGGTTTCACCTCTCCGCCGGGAGGCATCTCGATATAGCTCACACTGGCCTGGGGAATGCTGTCTGTTTTCCCATCCGGACCGGCGGAAAGAAACGCCGAACCTTTTTGAAGGTTGTTAGTGAATTCGGTGATTTTTTTAATTGGCATGGGTAATATCCTTTCACGTTTATTGTATCTGAATTGATTTGAAATAAAATTCTGTAGAACTTCTACATTTTTTCCCTGATCATCAGCGGCTCGATTTCATCCTGAGAAGCCGGTTTGACAATCAGTTCAGAGGTGAGATTCCCGCGCCGTACTGTTACTACCACACGTTCCTCTTCATTCCCTTTGCTGTAACGGGCGGCGATGGCAGCTGTTTGACGGCGCTCATCCTCGTTCGGATCAGCGGTGACAAATACCGAAGCTCCCGGGAAATCGCGGGCTTCGAATATCCAGCTTTCGTTTCCGAGAAGCATTTCGAGATAGTTGTTTTCGCTCTCGATACGGCCGACAATGACTTTGAGTCCGCCGGGTAGCCGAAGGTGACGGCCTGCTTTCAGTGAATTCATATCCCGTGCAGTCAGCCTGCCGCCATCGAGATGGGAATAAAGGTCCAGCGCCCGTGCGCCGAAACCGGGATCGGTGAGCAGGCATCCCCCGCCCGACTGGGGATAGTTCAATATGCCGAACGATGCAGCGAGTTCTTTCTGCGGTTTCCGCGAACGCCCGTGAATACTGTAGAGATGCTCACGGTTCACCATCCCTTCCTGTTCGGGAACGGTGGGTTCGAGAAGCTGTGCGGAAAGGGGTCTCAGAAGCTTCCCCGAAAGCCCGCTTCTTTTCATGACCAGATCCATCGCCGGCCTGTTCTGAGACATGGGGCGCTGTCCGAGGACCTCGCCGGTGAATAAAAGGAGAGCGCCTTCTTCCTCCATGATCTCCCGTGCTATGGACATCAGGAATACGCGGCAGTCGATACAGGGATTTGCTGCGCTTCCATAACCATGGCGGGGATTGACCAGCATATCGAGGTATGCGTCACCGCTGACATCAACCGGCCTCAGGATTGCGCCGACCATATCGGCGGCTTCAACAACCTGCGGGGAGGGATTCCATCCCCGGATGGGTCCTTTTTCCATCTCACGGACAAGAGTATCGCTGAACCCTGTATAGAAATGGAGAGCGATAACTTCAAATCCTTCCAGCACCATGATTCTCGATGACAGGATAGAGTCAAGGCCGCCGGAAAACATGCCGATTACTTTATGTTTGCTTTTCAAGATTCACTCCGGTCAGTGTTTCGATTGCTTTTCTGAGATCGTCAAGGTTGACAAGGGTATTTTTACAGGGGCCTTCCGGGCGTTTGTTGCAAACGCCCATGGTCGGAATTTTCGGGGCGACATCGCTGATGCCGCTGATAAGGTCGCGTTCGCAGGCAATACCGATTACCGCCGACGGCCTCTCCTGACGGATAACCTTGCGCGCCTCACCGCCCCCGGTGGCTACGAACACCCCAACTCCGGCTTTTTCCCCCATGTCCTGCACCGCTTTCCGCATTTCAATTTTGAGGCATCGCGGGATAAGGATGATGGTCTTCCCTTTTTCGGGTTTGTGGCCGGCTTTGACCAGAGCGTTTGAAAATATAACAAAGGAATTTCCGAGACGGTCGCGTGATATCCCCAGACGTGAAGCGATAGTAAGCGCAAGAGGCAGGATTCGGGAAGCTGCAACCTGCCCGAGACGGCTGTGGAAAAGAAGATTCCTGCCGGTAAATACACTTGCTATTATTATCGTTCCCAATCCGACAAAAACCAGGATAATGAACAGGGTTATTATCTGCGCCGCATATAAGAAAACCGGATGGAACTGGTGCAGCCTGGGCTCGATCATATAGAAAAGGAGACCGAAACCCGCAAGAATAACAAGAAGCGCCAGCGCGCCGTATAAGGTGAACAGGCGTGCGGTTTCATTATATGATACGCTTTCATCGAGGTTACCGGACCAATCCTCCCATTCATCTCCCAGCTTACGGTCCGGTTTTGTCGAATCCGGTGCGTTCTGTTCCATAATAGTATCCATTCCTTAACTGTCTAAAAACAATGAATCAACTCTCTGAAATATAATGAATGATGCATGAAGGAATCAGCAATTTTTAAGAAATGGTGTATTTACAGCAAACACCGTCGGAAGGCTGAAGAGAATCGTGCGTCTGAAACCATTGATCGGATAGATCATTGCAGCATCTGGCGGAATAACAGGACAGGAAAAAAATTCATTCCGTAAAAATCGAATGTTTTTTCTTTACAAGCTCAGCGTCCGACCTTCGGAGATAGACAGGTTTCAGCTCTGCGGGATTCGAGCTTTCCCCGGATTTGAACAAAAGAAGCCCCAGCCTGGCGATTGCTGCCGCTGAAGGTTTCGCAGACTCACGGTCGATGAAGGTTAGCTGTTTTCCCCCGGCGCTTTCCAAGATGGGACGAAATTTCTCTGCTCCCGGACCGGTTATTGTTATCGGTTCATGTTCTCCGGCGAGCAGGGCGGATAATTCGGTTACCGGAATAGCAGCCGGTTCGATGACTGTTTCCGGAAAACCATCGCCGGTACGGTAGAGAGCGGCATACGCTTCAGACCGTTTTGCGTCGATGAGGGGGCATACAAGCTTCCCCGGACAGCCGGTTTCAAAAGCGAGCGCGGCAAGAGTACTGACTCCGCATGTTTCCACTCCGAGGCCGAAGGCAAGCCCCATTGCTGTGGCGATACCGATACGGAGGCCGGTAAAACTTCCCGGCCCAACCGATACCGCGATGCAATCGATTTCCGGAAGCCCGATGCCGGCTTCTTTTGCCAGTTCCATGACGAATTGAGCAAGAAGTTCACAGTGCGAGGAGCGGGAGTCTTCGTTCCTTTCCAAAACAGCGGAACCATCGAGGAGCAGGGATGCGCTGAGACGCTCGGTGGCGGTTTCTATTCCCAGGATGACCATAAAAACAATCCCAAAAGGGTTGAATACTAGTATATTGAACACAAACAGCCGGAGATGACGAACCGGGTCTTTCAACCGCCCGATTCTCCGTTACCGGCACGGAATCTGTGTAATATATTTATCCGGGAGGCGACAATGAAATACATTTTTGGGCCGGTTCCCTCAAGAAGGCTCGGCCTTTCACTCGGCATAGACATCATCCCGTTCAAAACCTGCACCCTGTCCTGCATCTACTGCCAGATCGGCGCCACCCCCATAACCACGCTGGAGAGGAAGGAATACACCCCGACCGGAGATATTCTGGCGGAAATCGGCGAATATCTCGCAAATCACCCGAAACCGGACTGGATCACTTTTTCCGGTTCCGGCGAACCAACCCTGCATTCCGGGCTCGGCAGGCTTATCAGGGGTGTCAAAGCGCTCACCGACGTTCCTGTCTGTGTCATCACCAACGGAACGCTTCTCTCCGATCCCTCCGTGCGCAGCGATATTCTCAAAGCCGATGCGGTCATGCCTTCCCTTGACGCCGCGAGCAGGGAAATCTTCCATGCAATCTGCCGGAATCACCCCGGTCTCGATGTATCGGAAATCATCCGTGGGCTGGCTGAGTTCCGGAAAGAGTACTCCGGAAAAATCTGGCTCGAGATCGTGCTCGTTGCAGGATTGAACGATTCTCCCAAAGAGCTTGCTGCTCTCAAAAACGCTGTCGAGTTGATTCATCCCGATTCGATCCAACTCAACACCGTTGTGCGCCCGCCCGCAGAAAGTATCGCGAAACCGCTTTCCCGCGAACGGCTCGAAGAGATCCGTGAATTTTTCGGGGAAAAAGCGGAAGTCATCGCATCGTTCAAAAAAGAGGGGGGAATGGAGGGGAAAAAGACAGCCGGGGAAATACTTGAGTATATAAAAAGACGTCCCGGGAGTGTCGAGGATTTCAGCGCGGCGTTGGGAGTGGGTAAAGAGGAAGTGGAGAAAATGCTGATGGAACTGGAAAAACGTGGGGAAGCAAGGGAGTTGGAACACTTCGGGAAGAAATGGTGGGAGTGGACAGGAGAGGGGGGAAAATAAGCCGTTGACAGATATGGAGATTATAATATATTGTGTTTAGCGATTTCCAAATTTACTTTTGAAGCGAGCAATAATGACCAATATAAAACCCATCACTATTCAGGGACGGTGGCGTAAAGGATTCGTACTCGATTATCATACTGTCGGAAGCACCTTTCTCGGTTCCGACGAGTATGGACATCCCATCTTCGATACTAAACGCACCGAACTTGGCGAACTCCTGTACAGGCTGAAATATCGTTCAGACACCTCGGTCATTACTGAAATAATCCAAGCAGCGACTGATTTTATAAGCAGATGGAATCCGGAGATAGACTGTATAGTCCCTGTACTTCCATCCCGTTCCGGCAGGCCATTGCAACCGGTTATGGTTCTTGCGGAAGAAATAAGTGCAAAACTCAACTTACCCGTTACCAAGAATTGTATTATCAAGGTCAAAGAAACACCCGAACTGAAAAACATTTTTGATTACGACGAAAGACTGCACCTTCTCGAAGACGTCCACAGGGTCGAATCGCCATTGATTGCGGGGAAAAAGGTCTTGCTGTTCGACGATCTTTATCGGTCGGGCGCTACCATGAACGCAATTGCTTCGGCGCTTTATGATCAAGGGAATGTTGCAGATATTTTTGCGCTGGCAATTACTCGAACGCGGAGCAAGTCATGATAAAAGTATTTATCGGAGGATCCAGAAATATTACCAACCTCACCGATGAGTTGCGTACGCGTATCGACCGAATCATCGAGAACCGCTACCCCATTCTCATCGGCGACGCCAATGGAGCGGATAAAGCAGTCCAACAATACTTGAAAAACCGTCAGTATGATCTCGTAGAGATTTTCTTTATCGAGGGATACTGCCGGAACAATGTGGGAAACTGGCCGGAACGGGCAATCCCCGCTCCCGATGGGAAGAAAGATTTCAAGTATTACGAGGCCAAGGACAAGGTCATGGCCGAGGAGGCTTCCATCGGCCTTATGATTTGGGACGGTAAAAGCTTGGGCACGCTCATGAATGCATGCCGTCTTATTGATAAGCAAAAGAAAGTTGTCATGTATGTTGCTCCCAGGAAAGAATATATAACCCTTCAAACAAATGACGACCTGGAAAAACTGAT
>JBAYHX010000163.1:0-7250 GCA_041665965.1 Candidatus Latescibacterota bacterium | reverse complement strand
TAGATAATCTGTGGGTTTCAAGCACTTCACGGGAAGGTACTCATAATCTTCTCGCGCATTATCCTGTTCTTTTTCATCCCAGCCCAAAAAAAGTGGCCGGTATTGCTTTCGGAACCGGCCAGACATTTGGCACCTGTCTTCTCTATCCCATAGATAAGATCGATTGTGTTGAAATCGATCCCGAAATCATCAAAGCATGCAAGGGAAGATTCACCGCAGAAAATTATGGAGTGCTTGAAGATCCCCGTACCAGGATTATCATTGACGATGGACGGTTCTATCTTGCCGGGACCCGTGAAAAATATGACATCATTACCGCAGAACCTCTTCAACCATATACTCGCGGCACAGTGAATCTCTATTCCCACGAGTTTTACAACGCCTGCAAGAGAGCTCTTCTCCCCGGAGGAGTGGTCGCCCAGTGGCTTCCCATCTATAACAGCGGCGTCGGTGATACCTGGAGTATGATAAGAACATTTGCAGAATCATTTCCCCATGTCCTTTTCTTTATGAACGGCAACGACGGGATTTTACTTGGATCAGACACTGAAATGCACCTTGATATATCACGCTCTCTTCCGGTAAGAGCGGAAAAAGATTTAGACAGAATCGAGGAATATTCTCTTTATTCATTGGCTGGAAATTTTGTCTGTTCACGTGAAAAACTGCTCGAGATGAGCAGAAAATATCCCATCATCACCGATGACAAACCTACACTGGAATTTAATGCCCCTATTTCTCACTGGAACGAGAATCTTACCGGGTCAATAGAAATTCGCCGTCAGTTTCTATCATTGCTTGAACCTGTAGAGCCTCTTCTGATCGGTAATGTAAATTTGGAACTTGCTCGAAAATACCGGGAGAGCAGAAAATTAGTCAATGAAGGTTCGATCATGGAAAGCATGAAAAACATCGATGCCGCTCAGCAGCTTTACCTGGCAGCGTATCGCGCCAATCCGAATGATGTTAAAGCAATAAAGGCATTGTTCATGTTGTTGAGAAAATATGACCGGCTGCAGCAGCTTCCTCCCGACCTTCAGTTCCTTTTGAAACCGCTCCAAAACCCAAATTCGAGATAATGGAACTTTTCTTGACAGCATAGCCTCTATACGCGTTATTATCATAATAAATTTCGGAACTTTATCTGCTGTAACAGGTATATAATGATATGGGTCTTGCTGTGTTAAAACGGCAGGAATCCGATATCATTTTGAATGAGTGTTGCCGCTATGACAGAAAAAAACCTTCATGAAATGCTTTCACGCAGGCAGTTCGTAACCGGCGGTTTTTGCGCCTGTGCGATGCTTTGCCTCGGTCAGGGGACTGTCCTTGGCCGTGGCAACGCAGGGGAGTATCCCTCCGGCCCCAGGGAAGCACGTTTCTATGACAAACTCCAGAATGGAACGGTTCAGTGCCGGGTTTGTCCCAGGCAATGTGTCATTCGGGAAGGCGAACACGGCTTCTGCGGCACACGGAAGAACCAGGGCGGAAAACTCTACTCCCTTGTATATGGACGTTTGTCAGCCCGTCAGAATGATCCCATCGAGAAAAAACCTTTTTTCCATTTTCTCCCCGGCTCGATGGCATATTCCATTGCCACTGTCGGATGCAATCTGACCTGTAAATTTTGCCAGAACTATCAGATATCACAGGCGAAACCAGAGGATTATCCCCTGGAGAATATGTCTCCGGAGCGTGCAGCATCCAATGCTCTGGCGGCAGGTTCACAGTCTCTTGCTTTTACCTATAACGAGCCGACCGTTTTTACAGAATATGTTTACGACTGCTCAGTTGCAGCAAAGAAAAACGGTATCCGAAGCGTGGTTATCTCCAACGGCTTCATCAATCCCGAACCGATAAAACGTCTCAGCGAGGTAATCTCGGCCTATAAAGTTGATTTAAAGGCTTTCTCCCGCACATTTTACCGTGAGGTGACCGGGGGCGACCGTGAGCCTGTTCTGAACACCATTAAACTGCTGAAAAAACTTGGCGTATGGATGGAACTCGTCCATCTTACCATACCGACGTTGAACGACAGCGAAAGTGATTTCAAAGCTATGGCAGATTGGCTCATGGGCGAGACAGGCCCTGATGTACCGGTACATTTTACCCGGTTTTCCCCGATGTACCGCCTTACCAATCTGCCGGTCACGCCGGTTTCCACTCTTGAAAAGGCTCGCGATATTCTCCGCGGGAAAGGTATGCGGTATGTTTACATCGGGAATGTTCCCAATCATCCGGCAGAATCGACAATTTGTCCAAAATGCGGGAAGGTTATTATCGAGCGGAACGGGTATAGTATCTCACAGTTAAAAATGGAAAAAGGCGCCTGCGGCTGGTGCGGAACCTCAATACCCGGTATATGGGCATAGAAAGGGGCGAGGATGGTGAGATTCCTTTTTTGTATCGGTTTGATGTTTTTGTTCGCCTTTATTTTTGATAGTATCGGATATACCCAAATAAAACAGGAGTCGAAAAAGATGGAGACCTATCAGTCGGATGCTCGCCCCAAAGTGCTTGCCGGTAAATGGTACCCCGGAACTCCGGGCGAACTCAAGGCCACTATCGACCAGTATATGCGTCCGGTCAAAGCGGCGCAAGGATTGGGAGTTGTTGTCGGGCTCATATCCCCTCATGCCGGGTACCAGTATTCAGGGCCTGTAGCCGCTTACGCCTATAAACAGATTGCGGGTAAAACCTATGACTCCATCGTAGTGGTCGCTCCCAATCATGCAGAACCATATTTCAATTTCAGCTCGGTTTTCACCCACGGTTCTTACGAGACACCTTTGGGAAGAATTCCCGTGGACAAGGATCTGGCTTCCGCAATTGCCGGATACGATCCGGAAGATAATGTAAAAGCCGCCGATAACGGGCACCTGGGTGGGGAGCATGCGGTTGAAATTCAGCTTCCATTTCTTCAGACAGCGGTTGGAAAATTCTCTCTTGTGCCCATAGTAATGGGGGACGACAGTCCCGAATCCTGCGAGGCTCTTGGCAAAGCCATTTCTTCCGCTGTCAAAGCCGCCAAAGGGAAGAAAATTCTCCTTGTCGCTTCTTCCGATATGTCTCACTTTTTTGATTCAGCAACAGCCCGTCAGTTGGACAATCGGGTGAAAAAATATATTGAAGCGTTCGATCCGAAAGGGCTTATAGAAAACAGAGAGGTAAACCGGAGCAGGGTGTGCGGAAGGGCTCCCATTGCCGCGATTATGACAGCTTGCCGTCAGCTTGGGGCGACAAAGGCTACTGTCCTTCACATGGCCAATTCCGGAGATGTGACAGATGATACACGCAGCGTTGTGGGGTATCTTGCAGCGGCGTTGACCATTCCGTCAAAATCAGGTGATACGAAAGTAACAGCCTCCGCCGAAACAAAAGTCGGAGTCGATCTCGGCCTCACCGAGAAAGAGAAGGACACACTGCGAAATGTGGTAAAGAAGACGCTCACAACAGTAGTTGACGGAGGCAGAACCCAGATCTATACAAATTATGAAGGGAAGCTCGGCGAAAAATGGGGAGCTTTTGTAACCTTGTACAAAAAGGGAAACCTGCGCGGTTGTATCGGGTATATTGTGGGAACTCAGGCTCTTATCCAAACAGTCGCAGATATGACAAAGGCCGCCGCCCTTGATGATCCACGTTTTAATCGCGTCGATGCCTCGGAGCTTCCTGATATAACATTCGAGATAAGTGTTCTTACCCCGATTCGGATCCTTTCCGATATCAACGATATCGTGATCGGCCGTGACGGCCTCATCATCACCCGCGGGTACAATCACGGGCTCCTTCTGCCGCAGGTTGCCTCCGAGTATGGATGGGACCGTACCACTTTTCTCGAGCAGACCTGTAGAAAAGCCTCTCTGCCAACTGATGCATGGAAAGACAAGAATACCAAAATCGAAGTGTTCAGCGCGGAGGTATTTCACTAATACAGAGACCGCGCGTCATGGCGATGAAGAGAAGAGCAGCTTAAAGATCAATTGATCGTAACTCTTTACCGTTACCGTATTGTCCTCGTTACTTACATAAAGGCTCATTATCCCTCGGGGTGAGAGCCTTTTCTTTTTTTGAATATCGCGAATCCGGAAAGGGCATTCAATAAGGCCAGGTAAACCAGCATCGGATACATACCGAGAACGGGGATAATGAGACAGGAAGTAATGAGAGCGCCAGCCGCCGCGCCGGTCAGGTCAAGGCCGTACACGATCCCCTGGCCGGTTTGTGACAGAGCGTTTTTCCGGTACAGGGCATCGGCCAAAGGGAAAAACACTCCCCCAAGGAATCCGGCAAGAGCGGTAAAAGCATAGAAACCGATTTCCAAAATAAAGACGTGCCGGGTAGTGATATATAATAGAATAGTCCATAATAGAGCAATAATTCCGATGCCGAATTGAAGAGCTGCCAGATGATTCAGCGCAGCCCTTCCCTTGAGAGCAGCCGCTGTCCCTTTCAGCCCTCCCAGCGCCATTCCTGCCATGTATGATCCGGTAAGTAAAGCGATTTTTCCGTATAAAAAACCGAACTTCGACTGGTATGCTAGGAGCGCCAGAACCTGGAGAGATATCCCGGTAAAACCTGAAACAACCATAGCCGAGCCGACGTTTCTGAGATCCGCATTCCGGCCGGGGATTGCGAAAATGATCCCAAGAAGCAGGGCTGTTATAGCAAGCGCCATGAAAAGATAATCAGGTCTGGCGATCCTTCCAAGGAGACTGGTTACACGTGAAGCATCAAGATTTCCCTGAAGGATAGTCCGTGCAAGATATCCGGATGGCTTTGTGTCCGAGTTTATCGAAGAAGAGCGAGCGGAATCGAGCGCATCTTTGAGAAATCGTACCCGTTCAGGCGACATGGTGTAACGAAGGAAATAGTCACGGAAATAAACGGTTTGGATTCCAAGGTTCTCACGGCAGCGGTCGAGCTGTTCCCATGTGAGTGTATCGACCTCCCCGGGAGTATTTGAAGCAAGGAAGCGGCATTCCAGCCCGGGAAGCACGGTTACGGAAGGGAAAGCTTTACCGAGAGTCGCGCGGATAGAGCCAAGAAAACCTGCGAGATCAGCCGGAATGGATTCTTCGGCTCCGGTTAGCGAAAAACCGAATATTCCCTTTTGCGTGAGATGAGAAGATGCAAGATGAAAAAATTCCTCGGTATAGTAGCGGTTTGCCGAACCGGAAAGAGGCGCCGGCATGGACATGATAATGACATCGTATTTTTCTTCCGTGCCAGCCAGGAAAGCCCTCCCATCCAGCGCCACTGTTCCTACACGGGGATCTCCGTTCCATTTTTCCCTGAGGTTTTTTGCAGCAAGCACAAAAAGCCCCGGATCCAGTTCGATGCAGGTAACCTTTTCCACGGATGGATATTTCAGAACTTCATCGATCACGCCTCCGATGCCTCCTCCAAGAACCAAGATACGGTGCTGTTCCGGAGCAGCAAGCATGGGGAGATGCGCACTATACTCGCTTCTTTCAGGGTCGGGGGCGCTGAAAAGGGTTGCTGCGTCGGAGTAAAAAGTGGTCTGCTCGCCGCTTTGCGTTACCCGAAGACGGCTGAACCTGGTTTCTTTCTGTGCTGTGAGCCGCTGGCCTCTATAATTGTAGCTGGAAGCCACATAGGTAAACAAGATTGTCAAAACAAAAAGAATAATGGATACGGCAGGAAGAATAAAAAATATTCTGGACCGGATTCGTCTTCCCCGGACAAGGAAAAACAGAATAGCAATAATGGGACAGGCAAGAGTAATGGCATGGTTGGAGAAAATATCAACGAGAAAAATACTGAAGATAAATCCGGCAAACGCCGCGCCGAATGCTTCCAGAGTAAATGCAGTTCCTGCTGTCGGAATTCCCCGCTCTATGGATTTTGTGCCGAGAACAAATAGTAATCCGCCCAGAATGTTACAGGGAGCCAGCGATAAAGCCACGACAAGGAATTGAAGATCGTAGGGGACAAGTTCTCCGGGGACAAGGTTGAACAGGAACGGCACATTCCCGGTAAGCGACACTCCCAGATATCCGAGAACGCCATAAAGGGGAAAGAGAGCATTGAACCACCGTTCAGAAAAGGAAATCCTTGCTGTCAGGCGCCCCAGAATTCCGCTCCCGACCGCTGTCCAGAGAAGCCAGAAAAGGAGAGCCGCGCCGATAGTCAGTTCTCCTCCACGGAATGTGGCGAGGGTTTCACGGAGAAATGCTGCCTGGAAGGTCATTCCAAGCGCACCAAGTATAAAGAGTGATAGACGCATAGGAAAATTCAGCGATTCAATGGTTGTTTATCATATGTTTGGTAGAAACAGCCCCGCTCCCCGAATAAATATAAAACTGACCAGCCATGCCAGAACGGTGGTATAGAGCGCCATGAAGGCAGGCCACTTCCAGCTGCCGGTCTCCCGTTTCAATATGCTCAGGGTTGCGATGCAGGGAACGTAGATCAAAATGAACAGCATCAGTCCGTAAGCTTTGATCGGATTTAACAGGGGATCGTTCCTGAGAGAGTTTTGGACATTCATCTCGGAATTGCTTCTTTTCTCCTCCCCGATGGAATATACGGTTCCTATGGTAGAAACGATAACCTCTTTTGCGGCGAGACCTGCGGTGAGCGCAAAGCCGAAACGCCAGTCGAATCCAAGAGGCTGAAAGACCGGCTCGATGATTTTCCCGAACTTTCCCGCAAAGGTTTTTTCCAAAGACATACTTTGAGTGTTATTCGGACTGTTTTGAGATATTTTGGAAGTATCCTGAGGATACGACATCAGAAACCAGACCAGCAGGGAAAATCCAAGGATAATGGTACCCGCTTTCCGCAGATAAAGATAAGACCTTTCCCAAATATGTATGACCACACTTCTCGGCGTGGGGAACCGGTAGGGGGGAAGTTCCATTACAAATGGAGTGGACGATCCGCGAAGGGTGCTCAGCCGGGCAATGGTCAGAGAGAGAAGCACTCCCACAATATAGAGAGAAAAGATTACATTTCCTGCATCCCGCGGGCTGAAAAAAGCCCCGGCCAGGAGAATATATACAGGGAGCCGCGCTCCGCAACTCATAAAGGGCAGGATGAGCATGGTGATGATACGGTCTCTTCTGTTCTCGAGGATTCTGGTGGCCATGATTGCCGGGACAGTGCATCCGAAGCCCACGATCATTGGAATGAACGATTTGCCATGCAGGCCGAAAAGATGCATGACCCTGTCCATGATGAATGCCGCCCGCGCCATATAACCGGTGTCTTCCATGATCGAAATG
>JBAYHX010000162.1:0-7259 GCA_041665965.1 Candidatus Latescibacterota bacterium | reverse complement strand
CGAGATCACGGATGGTTTTTTCCAGAATAGCCCCGTCATTGATACCCGGGCATACGACAATCTGACAGTGAAGACGAATGCCACCGTCAAGAAGAGTGTCCATTTTCTCCATGAGACAATCATCGCGCACGATACCCAGAATTTGCTGACGTACCGCAGGTTCAGTGGCATGAACGGATACATAAAGCGGACTGAGACGCTGTTCCACAATCCTTTTGATTTCTGTCTTACTCAGAGTTGACAGAGTGATATAGGAGCCATGAAGAAAAGAAAGACGGTAATCTTCGTCTTTAAAATAGACCGCTTTTCTCATTGCGGGGGGATTCTGATCGACAAAACAGAAGAGGCAGTGGTTCCGGCAGAATTTGAACCGCATCTGCTCAAGTTCTATGCCCAGATCCTCCGATCCCTCACACTCGGCTTCAAAAACATGCCCCTCTCTCTTGACGGTTAGGTATACGACGTCCTCCGAGCCATAGAACAAGAGATCGATGTCATCACGAACGGGCTGCCCATTTACCGCGAGCAGTTCATCTCCCGGAAGGAGACCTTCCCTCTCGGCCTGGGAGCCATCTCTGACTGTTGTTATTTTCAAATTCACAGTTCCTTTGGTGAAGTGATCCGAGGAAATTTATTTTTTGTTCTTTTCGGCGAGAGCGCGTGTCATCTCGATACCGTCAATCCCGCTGACCGGACTATCGGTATTAAATTGCCCGGTTTTGGGATCCGCTTTCATTATCCCTTCCTCCACACCGACCATCACCGCATTATATGCAAAGTAATCTGGTCGTATATCCGGAAACGGTGATTCACTGTCACTGTACTTTGCAGGCAGGGTCAAATCATCATCGAGCATCACAATAATATCCTGCACCACCATCGCGAATTCAGCACGGGTAACTATTTTCGATGGATAAAATTTACCGTCAGGATAACAATCCAGATCGGGTATGTGCAGGGCAATTATATCGAGAATATCTTCACGGTCGCGCCTTTTCGCAACATCGGAAGGAATTTTCCGCCTGGGATTGCTGTCTAAATATGCCGATTCATATTTATGAACCTGACGAATTTTGAGCAGGTCCTTCAGTTTTAATTCATTAATAAGAAGGCGGCACAGTTCGGAACGGGTCAGTTGATCGGAAAGAGATATGCGTTTTCCGGAATCTGAAATTTGATCAATTGCCAGGATACGGATGGTTAACCTTATACGTTCGTCAGCCCTGGATGCAAAACCGCCTTTACGTTCCGAAGCCTGCGCATAATACCCCTGCGCCTCTTTGAACTGGAAAACTTTCAGGCAGACCTCGCCCATATAATAGAGAGCCTCTTCGTTTTGAGGATCGACATCGAGCACATTCTGGAAAGCCAATTTTGCACGGACGGCCCATTCTTTTTTCCCGTGAGTTACAAAGGCGCGCCCTTTTATGATGCCGGCATCAGTGTATTTTCTGTCATATCGGAGAGCTTTATTTGCATAGTTTATGGAACTCTTATAGTTAGAGCGGCTCATCTCAAGAGCTGCAAGACCCGCATATCCCAAAGGAGATTTCTTGTCCAGTTCAATGGCACGCAGAAACTCAGTCTCCGCCTTTGACGCATCCTTTGTGCCGATAAGTTTCATACCCGTCTGATAATGATCTTTGGGTGTATCCTGCGGCGACAGAGGCTTTACCACCGAAGAGCATCCGAAAAAGAGCACCATCAAAATAAAAATTAAAGAATGAAGGATGGAGGATGAAGGATGAAGAGAAAAACGGAAAAATATTGTTGTTCTCTTATTGTCCTGAAATTTATTGTGGGGATTATTTTTCATGGCAAGGGACGATCGTATGCGACAACAGAACATGGAGCGGGAGACGGGGATCGAACCCGCGGCATCAAGCTTGGGAAGCTTGCGTTCCACCACTGAACTACTCCCGCTCTTTTGTGTTAATATATTTGATGAGAACAAGGTCGTCAAGTCTTTTCATCCGCCCCTTCATACCAGAGAGCAATATCCGTTTCTGCTTCATTTACCGCATCAGCTTCAGATGAATCAACCCAGAAAAAACCGGGTTTGTTTCGGAACCAGGTCAACTGCCGTTTTGCATACCTCCGGGTATCACGCTTCGCCGCCTCAAGGCAGTTTTCGAATGTTTCGGCGCCATCCATAAACGGAAACCATTCCTTGTACCCGACAGTATTCAGCGAAGTTTGTTTCCGTGAAAAGCCGCGGCTCAAAACAGAAGAAAGCTCATCGAGCAGTCCTGCTTTAACCATCCGATCAAGACGTTCGTTTATCCTCTGATAGAGTATTTCACGCTCCGATGTAATTCCGATAAAACGGTAATCATACTCCCCGCCGGAGATTTTCGCAGCAGTTCTTATTTCTTTGTATGTTTCCCCCGTTGAGCGAACAATTTCAAGCGACCGCATTACGCGGAATACATCATGAGAATGCAGTTCCGCAGCCCGTTCGGGATCGATCCTGACAAGCTCGCCATAGAGAAAATCAGGACCTTCATCCCGCAGTTCTTTCTCAAGTTCCGCCCGCAGTCCGTGTTCGGGAGAAATACCGCCGGAAAGCCCCTCTGTAAACGCTTCAATATAGAATCCGGTTCCCCCGGAGATAATCGGCAGCTTTCCTCGGTCAATGATTCCTCTTACCGCCTCGGAAGCCCTTCGCAGCCATTCTCCTGCGCTGAAAGGTTCATCCGGCTCAATGATGTCGATCAGGTGGTGAGGAACCCGCTCTCTTTCCTCCCGGGAAGGTTTGGCTGTACCGATCTCAAGGTAACGGTACACCTTACGGGAATCGGCGCTTACAATCTCACCGTTAAAACGCTCCGCCATCCGAAGGGCGAATTGTTTTTTCCCGGAAGCGGTAGGGCCGGCGATAATAAGTACTTTTGAGTTCATCTCCCGAACCTGCGGTCGAGTTCCTCGATGGTGAGCTTGACAACCGTCGGCCTGCCGTGAGGACAGACAAAAGGAGACCGGGTGGCAAACAGCCGGTCTGCAAGGTACTGCATCTCAGTCTGATTGAGCGGCTTCCCGGCCTTTATGGCGGCGCGGCAGGCAACTGCGGCGGCAAACTTGTCCATATACCCCGAGGTAATTTTACCGTGGATACGCATCTCTTCGATGAATTCGGAGAAAATTTTCCCCTCTCCGAATTCGGTCATTCCGGAGGGTATGGCGTCAACAATTATAGAGCGTTCGCCAAATTCACGGACTCCGAAACCGATCTGGTTCAGGAATGGTATCATCTGCTCCAGGATGTCGAAATCCGCCGCCGAGAAATCAAGGGTCAGCGGGAAAAGGAGCTGCTGCGCAGGCGCATTTTTACCCTGAATGTGGTCGAGAGTCTCCTCGTATAGAATGCGCTCGTGAGCGACATGCTGGTCGATAATGATCGCGCCTTCCTTGATAGTGGTAATGATATACCGGTCTTTCAACTGCCAGAACGACGGCGACTCATATGATTCTAAAGACACCATCTTTTCTCCCGCAGGTTCATGTTCTGCGGCGGGAAATTTCATTCCGGTCTGACTTTCGATGGTTGTTTCGGGAGTGCGCGGTATATCGTTCTGCCAGTGTTCGGGCGGCGGGTTATACATGGTCACCGGAGTGATCTTCCGACCGTAATCGCTGAACGGCCACCGCTGTTCGGTCAGTTCGGGAACTGCTGCCATGCTCTGAATCGCCTCCGCAACAGCTTCCCGCAGAGCCTGAAGAAGGGGAAATTCACGGTGTATACGGACTTCACGCTTGGTAGGATGGACATTCACATCTACCCGTGAGGGATCGGTTTCAAAATACAGCACAAAAGGAGGAAACATCCCTCTGGCCACAGTGGGGCCATACCCATCGATGAGCGCTTTTGAAATGGTCCGGGAACGAATAGGCCGGTTGTTCATGACAATATACTGATTGACCCCGGAAGCACGGGCGGAGTCCGGTTTCCCGATGAAACCGCTGATCTCTGTTCCTTCCACACTTACTTTGAGAGGAACCATGAGGTCTGCGAGCGTTTCGCCGAAAATATACGGCAGCATTTCTCCCCGGCTGATGCATCCGTGGAAAGAAAACAGTTCCCTTCCATCGGCGATGAGGGTCAGGGAGAGACCGGGCGCCGCAACGGCATAATCGTAGAGGACAGCCCGCACATGCTTGAGCTCTGTAGTTTCCGCGCCGAGGAATTTTCTCCTTGCCGGAAGGTTGTAGAACAAATTTTTGATTTCGACATCGGTGCCGGTGTCACGGCCTATATCTGAAACCTGTTTAAGAACTCCACCCTCGATGACCAGCCGTGTCCCGAACGTATCCTCGGCTCTCCGTGTGTCGATGACAGCCCTCGATACGGAAACGATCGAAGGGAGCGCTTCCCCGCGAAAGCCGAGTGTCACAATGTTCTCGATGTCTTCCATGCTTTCTATTTTCGATGTGGCGTGACGTTCGATGGCAAGGAGCACGTCATCCTGGCTCATCCCTGTGCCGTTATCGGATACCCGGATCAGACGCTTCCCGCCGTCCTCGATTTCAACGACAATAGCAGAAGCACCCGCATCCACGGAGTTCTCCACCAGTTCTTTGACCACCGAGGCCGGCCGTTCCACCACTTCGCCTGCTGCAATTTTATTGGCGATTATATCGGGAAGTACTTTTACTTTTGCCACAGTATCTCCGGATAAAAAGAATACAGAAGGAAAAACGGATAATTTCTCGCAAAGTCCGCAAAGTCAATAAAGAAAGAATACAAGAGACAGACAATGAAAAAGATGTCTGAACCCCGATTTACAGGAATTGAAGATTCACTTGATGAAAAGAATTCAAAACCCGTATAATACCGAGCCAATGGCAAAAGTCCATATTATAGAAGGCAGCCCCTTTTCTGTCCTCCGGACATCCTTCCCCCGGAGGGGGCAGGACACATCTTTATCGTGCCTGCGAAGCAGCAAACACTGTGGAGCAATAACTTCCCTTGCCACCTTTGGGGGAAAGGGATTGAGGGTTAGGGGGCTGAAGTAATAAAACTTATCATTTTTTCGTTTCCAAAACGACTTTTGCAAAAGCCTCATACCGTGTATAAATATAATCTCGATACATCGTTGGTAATCAGGCCAATCCCTGAATCATGTAAATCAAGGTTCAGACTTTCTTCCCTTTATTATTTCATCTTTCATTTTTCAGATTTCATTTCAGCGCTTTCCTCTTCAACTGTTCCAGCATCAGAAGCGCCTTGATGGGGGTCAGGTTTTCGACATCGAGTTCGCGGAGTTCTTCCACAACCGGATGTTCCGGAAGCTCAAAAAGGCTCAGTTGATAGTTGTCATGTCCCGATGCTTTCGTCCCGGCGGCAAGTTTCGGTTTGTGATTGACTGTAAACTGGCTGGCTTCAAGGTTGGCAAGTATCTCCTTTGCACGGTCGATCACCTTCCGGGGAAGCCCGGCGAGACGGGCCACCTGAATTCCAAGGCTCTGATCCGAACCTCCTTCGAGAATCTTGCGGAGAAACACAATCTCGTCATTCCACTCTTTCACCGCCACATTATAATTCTTCACCCTTGGCAGAAGGGATTCGATTTCGGTCAGCTCGTGGAAATGGGTTGCAAACAGCGTCCGCGCGCCTGCATTCCTGACCTGGTGAAGGTATTCCACAATTGCCCAGGCGATGCTCAAACCATCGAATGTTGAGGTTCCCCTTCCGACTTCGTCGAAAAGGATCAGGCTTCGTGGAGTGCAGTTGTTCAGAATGTTCGCGGTTTCGTTCATCTCCACAAGGAACGTGGATTCGCCCCCGGCAAGGTTGTCCGAAGCCCCGACACGAGTAAATATCCTGTCGAGCACCCCGATCCTCGCAGAGGAAGCCGGGACGAAAGAACCCGCCTGCGCCATGAGCACGATAAGTCCAACCTGCCGGAGATAGGTGGATTTCCCCGCCATGTTCGGCCCGGTGATGATAAGAATCTGGTCGGTCTCGCTGTCCAGCATCGTGTCATTCGAGACAAATTTCCCGGCGGAAAGTATCGTTTCGACTACAGGGTGACGGCCGTCGCGGATTTCTATAACCGTGCTGTCGTCAATGACAGGGCGGACATAAAGCCTCTGGGCCGCAACGAGCGCGAATGAATGAAGGACATCGATAACCGCCGCCGCATGGGAGAACGCCTGTATCTCTTTCACCCGTGAGGCCGCTTTCTTCCTCAGTTCCACAAACAGCCCCCGCTCCATCTCGGCAATACGCTCCCCGGCGCCGAGCACTTTGGCCTCGTACTCCTTGAGGGCGGGAGTGATGAAACGCTCGGCGTTCACAAGAGTCTGTTTCCGGTGGTAATCCTCCGGGGCGCGGTCGAGATTGCCTTTGGATATTTCGATGAAATACCCGAAAACATTATTGTAGCTGATCTTTAAATTTGCGATGCCGGTGCGGCGGCGTTCCTCGGCCTGGTATTCGGCGATCCATTTGCGGCCGGAACGGGAAATATCACGCAGTTCATCCAGATCCGGAAGGTAGCCGTCACGGAAAATGCCTCCTTCAGTTATCAGAATCGGCGGAGTATCCACCAGGGCATCCGAGATGACGGCTGCCATATCGGTAAGGTCTTCGATGTTTTCCGCACACTGATGCAGGATTCGGGAACTGCATTGGGAAATAAGTTCTTTCAGGCTTCCGGAATGTTCCATCGATTCCGCCAGCGAAAGCATGTCACGGGGATTGGCGCGATCCAGGCAAACCCGGCTTATCAGACGTTCCACATCGTGGATCTTCGAAAGGATACTGCCCAGCTCTTTCCGTAAAGCGGGTGAATCACAGAGTTCCTGAACCCCGTCCAGCCGTTCGTTTATTTTTGCCGGATCCACCAGCGGATTGAGAATCCAGGATTTGAGTATCCTCGCTCCCATAGGAGTGGCAGTTTGGTCGATAACCCCGAACAGAGAACCTTTCACCGCGCCATCTTCTGACATCGAAGAGACCAGTTCCAGATTCCTGCGGGTGCGGGCGTCTACAAACATGGTTTCGGCGGGACGGTACCGTTTGAGGGAAACGATATGGTCGAGCGAAGCTTTCTGGGTTTCCATCAGATACGACAGAATCCCCCCGGCGGCGGCAATTGAAAGAGGGCTGTCCTCTATTCCGAATCCTTTGAGGGTAAGCACGTGAAAATGCTCACGAATCTTGTCTTCTGCATAGTTACGGTCAAATGTCCAGCCTTCCCGGCAGGTTATCATTACCCTGCCGAGCCGTGCCTTTATCGCCTGTTCGATTTCAGGGG
>JBAYHX010000161.1:0-7288 GCA_041665965.1 Candidatus Latescibacterota bacterium | reverse complement strand
GGACATGAGTCTCAGCGGAACGGTGTTCACGAACATGCCGATAGTCGAGTCGAATCGCTCTTCAGGACGTCCCGTGTTGGCGACACCTATCACCATGTCGGATGTTCCGGCAAGCGACCGCATCACCGCAGAATATACAGAGAGCATCACCATGTACGGGGTTACACCGCATGACGCTGCGGTTTTCCGTATCCGCTCCCGGAGGGGCGAATCGATCATCGCCCGGACATGACCTGCCTGGGCTGTGCGGGATACGGGAGATTTCCCCCGGGAAAACGATATCTGAGGCGGCGCATCGGCAAGAATCCGTTTCCAGAATTCGAGATGCCCGGCGCAAACCTCTCCGGCCTCGAATTCCTGCATGAACCGTTCGTACTGGGAATAGGATGCCCCCGCCGCGGGACGTTCGCTGCCGGAATAAAGCGCATCAAGGTCGCGTGTGAGCGTGGCGAGAGAAATCCCGTCAACAACAATATGCAGGGAATCGAACATGAGGAGTGATTCCCCGTTTTCGAGCGGAGCAACGCCAACACGGACCAGCGGCGGCTTTTCGAGATCGAACGGGCGGAGAAAGTCACGGATGATGATCTGCGGATCGTTCCCTGCGGGGGAAAGCCGTTCGATAAAGAAGCGCGGTTCATCAATCACCATTCGGACGAGCCGTCCGCCGGTAAGCCGGAATCCCGACCGGAGGCACTCGTGACGCTTTATTATCTCTGCGAAACATATTTCCAGCCGATCGATATCCAGCCCCTCACCGACGATCCAGGCGGCTGGCATGTGATAGGGCGCCTGGCCGTTCTCACGCTGCATGGCGGCAAAAATCCGGTTCTGCACCGAGGTTGCCGTCCGGAACAGATCAGGCGCTCCCTGTTCGAGCCGGAACGGAAAACCGCCGCTCCGAAGCCTTACAACCGAGTTTTTCACCGCCCGGATTATTTCGCGGATGTCCTGGTCGGTATGCGCGACCGACAGGCAGCACGTTCTGCGTTCCCATACATAGACACCTGCATCGATGAGGAGCATGAAAAACAGTTCGAGTTCTATCGGTTTCGCCAGCTGCGACCAGGGGCCGTAGGATTCAAACTTGAATTGCGAACCGAAATGCCATATCCGCAGTGGAACCTGCTCGTCCTGAAACCACAGGTTAAGTTCATCCGCCAGGGTTGCTGCCAGACCATTGACGCGATCCTGCAGCGCCGGCCCTTCTTTGAGCATGACCTCTGCGACCGCCGATACCGCCTCCATCGCAAACGGATGACGGCAGAATGTGCCGCCGAACACGATGGCGAAATCGGAGGGCGTACTGTCATCGCCATACTGCCAGAATCCACCGTCAACAAGATCAAGATACTCCGCGGAACCGGCGATCACTCCCACAGGCAGCCCGCCGCCGATTATCTTGCCATAAAGCGCTATATCCGCCCGTATGCCGAAATACTCCTGCGCGCCGCCCGGTGCGATGCGGAATCCGTTGACCATTTCATCGAAAATGAGGGCGATGCCGGCATCGGCGGTCAGTTTCCGTAAACGGCGGAGGAATGTCTGAGGCTGAAGTGCGGGACGGCGGCTCTGCACCGGCTCCACAAGCACAGCGGCAAGCTCATCCGACATCTTCTCGATGACTGCCAGTGATTCTGGGGAATCGTAGTCGAGTAATACAATGTCCTCGATCATTCCCGGCGGTGTCCCCGGCGACAGCGGCTCAACCTCCGGATCGGCGTCAACTCCGAGAACACCATCGAAAATACCGTGGTAGGAACCATTGAACAGTGCCACCTTACGCCGCTTCGTTTTCGCACGGGCAAGCCTGAGTCCTATCATCACCGCTTCCGAGCCGGTATTGCAGAAACAGACACGTTCCATGCCGGTCAGACGTCCAACCAGATCGGCAGCCCTGCCGGTCATGTTACACTGCGGCCCAAGCTCGAATCCCACCGCCAGCCGTTTTTCCACCGCCTCGACAACCTTCGGATGCCGATGCCCCATGAAATTGACGCCCATTCCAAGGGCAATGTCTATATAGTCGTTGCCGTCAAGGTCGGTAAAATGCGCGCCGGAAGAACCGTCCGCGATGATGGGATAGATCGCCTCCTTGATCCTCTTTCTAAAAGAAAGGGTGTTTTTCCAGTCCGCAAGTCCGTGTCGATACTGCTGTGTCTGAGCCCTGCTTTTTCCGGTTTTCCGGATATGAGTCTGAACTACATCGTCGAGAAATGCCTCCTGCTGCGGCGAAAGCTTCTCTTCATCCTCTATCTTGAAACCGCGAATGTCGTGTTTGACCTCCGGTGCAACCATTTTCTGTGAATGCGGCAGTGATTCTGCATGAGATGTCCGTGACGCGAGCACTGACAATTGACGAGTAAAAAGAGCAGAGAGCGCATCGGCCTGGCTCCGGAACAGAGCGGAAAGGTCATCCTCGCTCCCATCATACAGCCCTGGAAAATCATCGGCAGCACATGCGGTTTTCTCATCGACAACTGCACAAGAGCCTTCGGCAATACCGGATGGCGCTTCCGGCTCTGCAGGTAGTTCACCCGCATATTCAGCGATGTGAGCGGCAAGCGTGCGGAGGCTCGGCATGGTTTTGAAGAACCATGCCATCTCGATCCGGACATTGAACCGTTGTTCGATCCGCTGCCCCAGTTTGATAAACATCAACGAGTCGAGCCCGAATTCGAGGAGGTTGGTCGAATCGTCAAGCTCCGCCGGCGGTATGCCGAAAACCGATGTGGCCATTTCGACGAGAACGGCAAGGACATCACGCTCAGTCATACGGCTCTGCCTCCCCGGAGGATAGTCTTCCGAGTGTATCGAGCTGTTTATCGAAAAGGCGTTTCATCGATGTCACCTGCATGTGCATGATTCGTTTTACTGCGCCGGAGGTTATTTCCGGCAGGGATTCCGGAGAGGGTATGCCGAACACGGCCTCAGGACGGACAGCTGCCGGCGGCGAAGGACGAAGGACTTTCTCCCTGAACGGATAGCGGGGCAGGTCTGCTCCGGGACTCCTCCCGAAAACCGATCCCCCGAAATCCGGAGTATACCCTGTGGTGTAGAGTTTCGCCAGCGTCAGCGACACCTGTTTCCAGGCCGGAATCGAAGGCCCCTGAGAAAAAAGCCATATTGGACCGCTGGTCAGGTTTCGGCAGAGGCTTGTCAAAGTTGGCGACGAACCGATTTCGAGAATGACCTGCACTGCTCCCAAAGCGGCAATCGCGTCCGGAAACCGGACTGTATGCCGCATCTGTTCCGTCCAATAACAAGGCCAGTCGGTCTGGCCGGTAAGCTCTTTTGCATGCATGGATGAAACAAACCGCACTTTCGGTTTCTCGAAGAGATGGCCGCGCAGGAAGTTTTTGTACTCATCGAGAACCGGTTCTATCAGCGGAGAATGAAAAGCGTGCGACACCGGCAGTTCCCGTGACTCGATCCCATTCTCCCTCATCCGGGCGAGGACATCCGTGACCGCATCCCGCGGCCCTGAAATGACAAGGTTATCGTCACCGTTGACCGCCGCAATGTCAACACCGGTACCGTCAACGAAACTGCGGGCGGTTGATTCATCTGCGAGCACCGCCGCCATAAGACCCGGTACCCGGATACTGTCCGCAAGGCGCGCCCGCTCCAGCACGATTTCCATACCATCCTCGAGAGAGAAAACCCCTGCCGCATAGGCCGCTGCATATTCTCCGATACTATGCCCGACAACCACAGACGGCCGTACTCCAAACGACCGCCATAGGTCAACGAGCGCAGCCTCCAGTGCATAAATTGCCGGCTGGGTAAAACGCGTACGGTTCAGCATCTCACTGTCATCATCGAACATGATTTTGAGAAGCGAAGGGCTGCCGTTCCGCACAGCGACATTTTCACACCTGTCCATGACGGATTTGAACGCGGGATGAGTTGCGTAAAGTTCACAGCCCATTCCCGCTGTCTGCGATCCCTGACCGCTGAATAAAAACGCTGTCCTGATGCGTTCCCCGGCGGCGCCAGTGGCAACAGTGCGCACATTTTTCCCGTCGAGATACCCCCGAATTGATTTCACCGCATCTTCGGCATTCCGGGCGCTAACCGCAAGGCGGTGCATAAAGTGATCGCGTCCGCGGGCTGCCTTGTCGCAAATCCCCTGGAAATCGCAAGTTTCACCGGCGAGTATGGCTGCATAGGATGCCGCGAGATCACGGAGAGAATCGCCGTTTTGCGCCGAGAGGGGAAGCACGCGCCAGTCGGGACTATCGGAGGCGGCTGATTCCCCGGTTGAATTATTCTGTACCGGTGGCCTGGCCACGATGACATGCGCGCCGGTTCCGGATATCCCGAACGAACTGACACCTGCGATCCTGCGGTCTGCGCTTTCCAGCCATGAACGGGATTCCCGGCAGACCTCGACAGGAATGTTTGCCCACTCGATACGCGAGGACAGTGTGCCGGCATGAAGGCTTGGCGGGATGACACCATCCCGTACAGCGAAAATCGTTTTGAACAGGGCGGCGATTCCGGCGGCGGCCTCAAGGTGGCCGATGTTGCTTTTCACCGAGCCGATCTGCAGTTTCGACGTTCTCTCATGAAAAACCTCGGAAAGCGCTTCTACCTCAATCGGGTCTCCCAATTCGGTGCCGGTGCCGTGGGTTTCCACATATCCCACTTCCCCTGCGGAGACACCGGCGTTATGTAACGCCCGCTCGATGATACGCCGCTGCGCGATGCCCGAAGGGGCGGTAAATCCTGCGCTTTTTCCGTCATGACCGGTCGCTCCGCCGAGAATGACAGCGTGAATGCGGTCTCCATCGGCGCGTGCGTCATCGAGACGTTTCAGCACAACGATACCGCATCCCTCGCCCCGTCCGAAACCTGTCGCGCCCTCGCCGAAAGCACGGCATCTGCCATCGGAGGCAATCCCCCGTATCGAGCTGAGGGCGATAAAGGAGACCGGGCTGAGGATGAGGTTGACACCACCAGTGAGGGCAACCGGGCACTCCCCTTTTCTAAGGGATTCAACAGCAAGGAGCACAGCGACCAGAGACGATGAGCAGGCAGTATCAACAGCGATGCATGGCCCGTGAAGATCGTAGTAGTAGGAAAGCCGCCCTACGGTGCTGTTGAAAGTTGAGCCGGTCAATGCATAGGGGTCGGAGCGTTCATAAATATCCGGGCAGGAATAATCGATCATGTAGTCGAACGAGGAAATCCCCACAAAAACGCCCGTATCCGAGCCGCGCAGGGTGGACGGCGGAATTCCCGCATCTTCCAGCGCATGCCAGCTCTGACTATACAGTATGCGCTGCTGAGGGTCCATCATCTCGGTTTCCGCGGGGCTTATACCGAAAAATTCGTTATCGAAGGCAAAAGGATCCCGATCGAGGAATGATGCGCGGTCGCAGTAATATTTCCCGCTGTCGCCGGGTGTTGGTGAGTAAAACTTAGCATGATCCCACCGTGATGACGGTATGGGGCCGGAAGCATCCACCCCATCCAGCAGCATCTTCCTGAAAGCATCCGCCGATTCACCATGAGGAAATTCGCCGGCCATCCCGATAACAGCCACCGGCGCTCCGGGTGTTTCCAGTCTGCGCCTGAGTTCTTCGGCCTGACCGGTGAGTTCCTGAATTTTATCGCGTGCTGCCCTGAGAGTTGCTTTATACTTTTCTTCCTGTAGTCTATCCATTTTTACCTGAGAAGGCTGTTGATGTCATCCATGAGATCGCTCGTTGTTTTCCCCGTACCGCCGGACTTCTTCGATGCGTATTCGTCATACCAGTCGGCGATCTTATCGATGGTCGGATAACTGAAAAGAAACGACGCCGGCAGATCAACGCCAAATTCCCGCACCAGACGGTTACGAATTTCCACCGCCATCAGCGAATCGAAGCCCTGCTCCATCAACGGCTGGTGGGGCATAATCCGCAGGGCGTCGGCAAGTCCGAGCGTCTTCGCCGCCATGACGCACAGCACCTCTACAAGACGGTCGCGCCGGTCATCAGCGCAGCTGTCGAGTATCCGATTGAATTCGTTGTTTTCCATCGCGGATGAGGTTTCTTTATCTGCTGTTTTTCCGGCAAACAACGAGAGGTATTCACCGGGATTGACCGGCCGTGCTGCAAGAAAAAGTTTCCAATCCATCGCCATCACACCCACAACTGGAATTCCGGCGCCTGCGGCTTTTTCGAGCGCGGCGAGAGCATCCCGCTGATCAAGTTCAAGTATCCCGCCTGCGGCAAGACGAGCCCCGCGCTTCGGATCCGTACCGGCCATACCGCTGCCGGCCCAGGGCCCCCAGCAGAGGGAAACGGCAGGCAATCCGATACCAGCCCGATACTCCGCCAGCGCGTTGAGCGCCATGTTGGCGGCGCAGTAATTCGCCTGGCCTCCGCTGCCGAGCAACGATGATGCCGATGAATACAGTACGAACCAGTCGAGCGCGCTATTTCGGGTCAGTTCGTGCAGGTACAGCGCGCCGCGGACTTTTGGATTCATGACACGGTCGAATTTCGAATCCGTCATTTCAGGCAGTGTGGCGTCGTCGAGAACACCTGCGGCATGAAAAACGCCTTTCAGCGCAGGCAGATTTCCGGCGATATACTCCATAAGCTTCGAGGCATCCTGACGGTTCGATATATCACACCGAAAAACCTCGACACGGCATCCCCGGGAGCGTATTGCTTCCATTTCTTCTTCGTGTTCTGCGCCAACGCCGCTACGGCTCGCCAGAACGATACATCCGGCTCCCTTTGCTGCAAGCCATCCGGCGGTATGCATCCCCAGCGCTCCGCCGCCTCCGGTGATGAGGTAGGTCGCATTGGGAAGCACCGGCGGAACATCGTTCCGTGAAGGAACATGGACAAGCCGCCGGGCAAGGTATACGCCATCGCGTACAGCGCCGAAAGGAATGCCCTCACCGCCCACGATCGAGCACACCCGTTCCATCGACTGCTCCGAAAGATCGGTTTCCAGCACTCCGCCTGCCAGCGATGGCTGTTCGGCTGTCATTGTCATGAAAACGCCCTGGAGGGATGCTGCCGGAATTCCGGTCATCCCCGAATCGGGATCAACGCCCGCAGTTACAAGGTACACTCTGACTTTCAGATCCAATTTGATCAATACCCTGATGATATCCACCATAATCATGCTGTTTGTACAGGCCGCTTTATAGATATCAGCGATATCAGCCGTGCCGCTTCCCCGGACTGCGCTGCTTAGGGTGTCCGCAGCGATAACGATTGTACTGATTCCCTTGCCTACTGCCGCTGTCAGAGAATCCGGGCTTTTCCTGAAATCGTCACCG
>JBAYHX010000160.1:0-7331 GCA_041665965.1 Candidatus Latescibacterota bacterium | reverse complement strand
GCATAGTATATTGTTTACATTAACCTGATATCTTCTACCGTGATGTCGGTTAACTGATTATAAAACAATGATATATCAAATGTTTTATGTTTGTTGTCGTTATAGAGTTTTGTTGTATGGTATGGTATGAAACGTATTACGGTAATTGGATTATATACCATATTCCTCTGAAACTTTTTCCATACAGGAAGGACTGGGATGACTTCACGTGAGAGAGTAAAGGCTGCTTTGAATCACCGTCAGCCGGATCGAGTTCCTGTTGATTTCGGTTCGACCATGGTGTCCGGCATTTCGGTCAGTGTTATTTCGCAAGTCAGGCAGGCGTTGGGGCTTGATCGCCCGGATACAAGTGTTAAGGTCATTGAACCGTACCAAATGCTTGGCGAGATTGAGAACGACCTCCGGGAAAAGATGCATATCGACTGCATCGGGCTGTTCGGAACGAAAAATTTGTTCGGATTCCCGAACAAAGACTGGAAGACATGGACTACTTTTGACGGCACCAAAGTTCTCGTTCCCGGCCTTTTTAATACCGAGCCGGATAAAACGGGCGATATTCCCATGTATGCCTGCGGGGACCGTTCATATCCACCATGCGCGCGAATGCCGAAGGGCGGGTTCTATTTCGATTCGACTGTCCGTCAAAAACCGATAGATGACGAAAATCTCAAAGTTGAAGATAATCTTGAAGAATTTGCGCCACTGACCGTCGAGGAACTCGATCATCTTCGGAAAACTTCGGAATTGCTTTACAAAAACACCGACTATGCATTGATATATTCCATGCCGGGAACATCATTCGGCGACATAGCATTCGTTCCGGGGCCCGGACTGAAAGACCCTCGTGGAATCCGTGCGGTGGAGGAATGGTACGTTTCAACAGTTCTCAGACGAGATTACGTATGCGAAGTGTTCGAGCGTGAATGTGAAATTGGTCTGGCGAATCTTGAAAAAGTAAAGGAAGCGGTTGGCGACCGTATCGAGGTGATCTTTATAACGGGAACTGATTTCGGAACCCAGCGCGGGCCGTTCATCTCACCTGACGCCTACCGTGATCTCTTCCAGCCTTTTCACAAACGCATCTGTGACTGGGTACACAGCAACACTCCCTGGAAAGTATTTATCCATTCCTGCGGCGGGATACGGCCCCTTCTTGAAGATGTAATTGATGCCGGTTTCGATATAATCAATCCGGTGCAATGTTCGGCTGATGGCATGGATGCACTCGCGCTGAAAAGGGATTTCGGATCACGGCTCACCTTCTGGGGCGGCGGTATCGACACGCAGAAAACTCTTCCATTCAGCCGTCCGGAAGATGTATACAGAGAAGTGAGCGAGCGCATAAGAATTTTCAACCGTGACGGGGGTTTTATATTTAACGCTATTCATAACATCCAGGCAGGAACGCCCGTGGAAAATGTTCTTGCCATGATCAAAGCTATCGAAGATTCATTCTGAAAGAGGTTATATTGCTCCCCATGAAACACATCGCATCATTCATTTTGGTATTTGCTTTCTTTGGGATTACCTATGCCCAGCCCGGTATTCAATCGGGTCTTAATGAGAAAGAACCTGCGAAACGTCATCTGGGTGCTCCTCTCTATCCAAGAGCGGTGTATATTCGGACAACTCACGGTCTTGATCCCTATCACGAAACCGCCGAATATGTCACGGTTGACGATACCAGTACGGTGATAGGCTTCTTTGAAACAAGACTCCATGAAAAAAGAGAGATCACTTACGAAGATAAGGATACTTATCTGGTTATTTTTCTCCTTAAGACATGGTCATCTTTCCCGGATAGCCCTCCAAAAGAAGCGCTTACCATGCTGGAACGTGAGCCAAATGTCCAACTTCGGGCATTCGATGCAAACAAGTACAAGCCGCTTATTGAATTCTTTGATCGCAGGCCCGAGAGAAAAGCCAGGGCCGAAGCGCTCCGTGATGGCCGTACCATGATACTGTATACCTATCGGATTTCCGAGGTTGACAGAAGCCCGGGCAAACTGATCGGCGCCTGGCGCGAATCCGACCGTGATCTTCGGAAATACTGGGGAAGTGTTTTGGAATTTATGCCGAATGGCTTCTACAAACATACCTTTACCGAAGAAAACCTTAAGGCAATGGCTGAACAGTACGCCGGGACAGGACCGTTCAAAGGAATGGGGAGTGAAGTAGTTAAAAAAATTCTTTCTTCAAAAAATCCGGAAACCGGAACGTACGCCATTACAAAAAATGTCATCAGCCTGGAATCTTCCAACCCTGTGGACGGAGAACGTATGAAAAACGGCCTGTCAAACATAGGGAATGCGTCACTGTTGCTCGAATTGGTCAATAAACCCAAAATGGTCTTTGTAAGATTACATGATAACAGACCTGAACCTCCGATGAAGAGATAAACGTCAATTATCGGATATTGGAAAAATTCAGGGAACCGGGGTGGTGACAACATGATTCATGAACCATAATGAATGGAGAACCCGCATGTACACAAAAACTATCGTAAGCTTATTCCTCGCTTCGTTTCTTTTTCTTCCAAATCTCGTTTCGGCGGCGGTCCCGGAATATAAGGTGCTGCGTGCGACCGGAAAAATAACCATCGACGGCAAGCTCGATGAGGCTGACTGGGCGTCAGCCAAGCTGATGGGGGATTTTCAATTCCAATGGTACAAAGAAGGCGAAAAGGAACAAACCCAGGTAAAGATGCTCTGGGACGATACATTCCTTTATGTCGCATACTTCTGTAATGACAAGCATATCTGGGCGGATCATTATGACACCAATTCCGAAACATATAAAGATGACACCGTGGAGTTATTCTGGAATCCCAACCCGTCTGCCGGCAAGAAATACAATATGTTCGAGATGAACTGTATCGGGAATCTTCTCAGTGTCTGCAACGATCTGAAAACATCGATCTATGAGAACAAGATCATTCCTCCTCACATCGGCCATACCCTGAAGGGAACGGTCAATAATGATTCGGATACCGATACAAGCTGGATTCTCGAAGTTGCTGTCAGATTCTCCGATTATCCGGGACTGTTCAAAGCAAAAACCCCGAAAGACGGCGATATGTGGCGGGTCGGGCTCAACCGGTGCGGCGGAAAAACGAACGAACAATACAGCCAGTGGAGCCCCTCGCAGACTCCCCAGCCCAATTACCATGTCCCCGATGATTTCGGGAAGATATTTTTCAGCGTGAAACCGGTGAGATGATCTTTAACGTTTAAACAAACACAAAAGGGGAGATAGGAGTGTATATAAGGCCAAGAGCAACATACACTGATGCTATTAGCCTTTTAAATGGGAAGAGCCTTAAGCACTCAATAGAAGTTTCTTGCTTGTTTTCATGTATTGAATTCAGTGGTGGAATTCATAGTCCTTTATTTCCGCTTCTTAATAGTGAAAAAGTTAGAATACTATCAGATGCAATAGTCAAAAGTAAAGCAAATTGGTACAAAGATAAAAAAATAATCGGAAAAGATTTACCGTCTATCTTAAATGGTGTTAATAGCGCTATGGACGATAAGCGCTTGGAGAAGGAGGTCATTTCTGGGGGTGAGCGCCAGGAGATGCTTTACGGGCTACAGCGTTTTTTTTCGCGAATGGCCTATCTCCAGATTAGACAACAGCAAAGCCCAATCATCCCATTGGGGCAACTTCTGGCAATTATTGAAGTACTTCCAAATCAATGTTGGCAGGAATTTCCGAAATGGTTGCATGGCTCTATCAGAAGCTTCCCGAATAAAGTGGCTGAAATTTTGGGAACTACCGCCGCAAATATTATATCGGAGCATGGAACTATTGTCGATTATTTTAAAATGCTTGGCTACTTGGTGCTTCAAAGATTACAGGGCACTAATCCGGGAGAATTTTTTGATGACTGGAAGAAAGCAAAAATTTTAACAGGCCTCATTGATGGATTCGGTAGTCAATCGGATTCCTTTCATATCCGCCCCAATTACATTGAAAGGATATATGGTAAGAATGAGGCGGATTTGCTCCAAATGTATGTAAATATTTTTTCAAAACCCATAAAAGAACACCGCAAACTTCTTACACAACCTGAGTACAATGTTGGACCAGAGGGTTTACGTCTTTCTACTCTCGACAGGTTTCCGCTGATTGAGGGCTGTACACCAAATACATGGTATGTTCCGAATGTTCGCGGCCTCAGAAGAACGGCACCAGATGTTATACATTTTACCCTCAATGAAAAATGTCGTGAAGAATATCAGAATGTAAAAGGGCCACTTTTAGAATTATATTTGACGAAGCTTTTGGAAACTCGTACATCATCATTGACTATAATACCTGAAGAGAAATGGATGACGAGTAAAGGTGAAGTTGCTGGACCTGACTTGGTTGTTATAGACCGTTGCCATAATCCACTCGTTTTAGGAATTGAAGTAAAATCTCGAAAGATGTGCCCAAGTACCAGATTCGAGTTGCTCGATGGAGACTTAGTTAATAACTATACAGATATCTGGAATGACATCAAAAAACTACCCGACAAACTGAAAAAGGTTTTTGAATTAAAAGGCGGTTATCAAAAACACCAGAAAGAACTACTTACGGCACATAATTTCCCACGATTTTATCTTGGTATAGCTGGCGAAGCTCCGTATATGTTTGGCGAATTATCTTTTTACCTCTCGAAAAAGGACGAGACTTTCCCATTATATGGTTTCGCAGAACCTTGGGCTGTGATGTCAATAGATACATTTGAAAATTTTATTGAAGTGGTTATACAAAATCAGCGATTAATAGCTGAGTTAATGAGGGAGTATGTTGAAGATTGCTCAAATATGGAACCATCATGCCCTATGTCTGAGAGTTTTCGTAGCGTCAAAATAGATGAGACGAAAAGCTATGCTGCCTCTTTTCTCAAGGGAATGAGAGGATTTGGAGTCTAAAAATAATGTAAGCTAATCTAACCCTTTCTATACGAGTTTCTGCATTTCAACAAGGATTTCAGAACATAAATCATTAGTTTGAACAATCTTTTTCATTGTAAGAAAATATCTAAGTTTACTATAGATGATGTCTTATACCCAAAACAGGGAAGAGTTCATGAAACTGAACCGTCGAAACTTTCTGGCAGGCGCGGCAGGACTGGCGGCTGGATTGAAAGCCGCCGCAGCAAGAGCCCAGACTCCCAAACCGTCCGGCTCGCTGAATGCCTCGAATGAAAACCGTCCGGGAGCGGAAAGCTGGAATCCCGAAAAAGCGGTCCGGGCAAAGGACGAAAAACTCCTCCGTATCGGAGGAATATTCGGGCTGTGGAGCCACATGAGTTCCTCCTGGTGGCGGTATCTGAATCCTCCGGAAGGATATGTCCGCGCGACCGGAATGCGCATTACCCATGTATGGTGTGTCGATCCCGAAGCAGGCGCCCGTCTGGCCGAGCGGTATGATGCGGAACTGGTCAATCGGTACGATGAGATGATCGGACAGGTTGACGGCATGTGTATCGATGATTTCCTGGCCACTCCTCTGATGGCGGAACTTTCGCTCCCCTATCTGGAAGCCGGGATTCCCTGTTTCTTCGACCGTCCGATGACAAGCAGTCTTGCCGGTTTGAAGAAGATAATCGATGCTTCCAAACGGTCGAACACCCCCTTTATGGGCGCTTCCGCCTACGAATATCTCCGTGAGGCGGAGATCGCCAATCTCCGTCTGAAAGGTATCGGCCAGATCTCCTGTTACGAAGCTCGTAATTCCGGCACTACCATGTACCAGTATGCCCTGCACGGCCTCTGGTTCACTCTGAAATGCATGGGGGTGGATGTCGAACGGATCGGCCATCGTACGCTGGACCCTGTCACCGCTCCCGGGTTGACTACTCTTGAGCATCGACGCGATGGACGTCTTTTTTACGGAACGCTTCATCATGCGCCGTTGAAAGGAATTCTCTGCTCGGTGCGTGCATACGGCAAGAACGGTGATTTCGAGGTTGCCTGCGAGGATGACGGCCGTCCCTGGCATAAGGACGCTTACACCTATCTGGAGATGCTCCACAGCATGGAGCGGATGATACGGACCGGCAAACCCCCGGAATCAATCGAATATACCGAGGCAAAAGTTCGAATTTTCCTGTCGCTTCTTTATTCGGCGATGGAGAAACAGGGTGAGATGGTTGAAACAGCTTCACTTCCGGAATCCTGGGATGCGGGTTTCCCCAAAGGTTATGCCAACAGCTATTCGGAAGAAATTATCGGTAAATACCGGACAGTGCTGAAAAAGAAATAAATCGAAGAGGGCAGGGGGAGAAAAAGAAATTAACGGGATTTGACCGGTTGAGATTGCATGATACGTTCGATCATTCCGGAAACCGCTTCGGGTACCAGGTAACGGATGCTTTTCCCTTCTCTAAGGCGGCGGCGGATATCGGAAGAAGAAATTTCGATAACAGGCGTATGTACTCTTTGAACCCGCCCCTGCATCCAGTCCGGAGTGGCATGTCCCTTATCGCACGTTCGGTCGGCGGCCAGTATAATACACTCCGTTATAATGTTCAAAGGGTCTTTCCATGATTCCACCTCATAGAGATTATCCATACCCATCAGAAAAAACAACTCTATATCAGACGGAAGTCCGGATTTGAATTCTCTGATTGTATCGATGGTGTAAGAAGGCCCTTTTCGGTTCATTTCGATATCGGAAACAGTGCAATTCCGGTTATCGAGAAGCGCAAGAGAAAGCATTTGGAAACGATCCTTTGCGCTGAACATGATGCCATCTTTGCTTTTATGAGGCGGACGCGCCGAGGGTACGAAAACCAAGCTGTCCAGACCGGCCGCTTCGATAGCTGCCTGGGCGATGATGAGGTGACCGTGATGCACCGGGTCGAAAGTGCCTCCGAACAGGGCTATTTTTTTTCTTTTTCCCGTTTCTTTGCCTCATACTTTTGAATTTCCGAAAGTTCCCGCGCTGCTTTCTTCTTTATCCCGGGATCTGTTTTTCCCTCTGCGACAAGTTTTGTGAATATCTCTGTAGCCTTGCTGTACTCTTTTTTCTTTTTATAAGCGAGACCCGCCCCGAACTGGGAATCGTCTACCCATACCGACCGTGGGTATTCATTGATGATCGACTGGTAATAGATGATCGCGGCATCCCAGTATTTCATCTTGAAATAGAGCTGAGCGGCAAGATACTCCTTATATGCCAGTTTCTCACGGAGTTCCTCTATTTTGCTTTGAGCGTTCGCAACCAGGGCATGATTGGGATAATTTTCGACAAACCGATTGAACTCGTCAATGGCGAGACGAGTGTTTTCCTGATCAAGGGCGGCTTGCGGTGACTCCATGAAATAAGAGAGAGCTTTT
>JBAYHX010000159.1:0-7354 GCA_041665965.1 Candidatus Latescibacterota bacterium | reverse complement strand
GATATCCTGTTTCCGAATAAGCGTATGCATCTTCGGGAGCGCCGGATTTTGCGGCGATGGACTGGCGTACCTTGTATAGTATCTCTTCCGGTAAAAATCTGGCATCCGTCGTTTTGCTTTTTGACGTGAACAGGCTGTCCTGCGCATAATCGAAGAGACCGGAGCGCATTTTCAGACAATCGATGAGAGTGATCTTATATCCGTTCGGTATCAGCCCTTCACCGAGCAGCTGGTCAATGGTATTATCGAGCGCCAGCTTCCTTTCCTGTTCAAGCTGGAGGATGACAGTCGAGAGCATGAGCTTGGTGACGCCGCCAACACGATACCGCATGGCGGGTTCCGGAGGCCGGGATGCGGCGATGTCGGCATAACCGGCGGTTCCCACCCTGAGTCCCCACTCAGGCGATTCCGCCATAATCAATAAACCCGGCAGAAGGCCATGATTGACATAGAATTCCGCATCCGTAAGCCATTCTCCGGGACAGGGAAGAAACTGCCTGTTGTTCGAGGGGGTTTCGGAACGGGAAACTGCTGTCCAATTCGCGGCGACCATAATGGTCAATACGAAAGCGGCAAGCCATCTGATTCGAGTATAGTTCATTCGGCTGTAAACATCCATACAGGGCTCGGAATCGTTACATATTCCGAGACCTCGCGATATTTGTATGTGTTATAGTTTTCCATGAGGACTTCAATATCCTCGCGTTCACGTTCAATTTCCTTCTCGGATCGTTTATGATGGGTATCCACCCGCCAATAATACCTTTTGCCGGATTGCAGTCCCCGTTTCGCGAAGTTGAGCTGTTTCACACGGTCGAGGCTCACTCCGGCATGGCTGTCCACAGTCGCATTGAGAACTGAGGATTCGTTCTCGCCGACATAGACGTGGTATTCCTCGCCGCTCAGATTTCCGGGATGCCAGGCAAGGGACACCGCTCCGGCGCTTGTCCGCGCCCTTGCGCCATCGGTAGGCGTGGGTTCTTCCGGGCTTCCGAACGCAAGAAACGCAATGCGGTCGAAAACTTCGACCCGCGCATATTTGTTGTCCCATGTGTTAATGTAGCTCACATAATAAAAATCGGCATCGGGCGAATACAATGTGAGTGTCAGATAGCCAAGCACAGTGCCGCCATGTCCAAGCATCGCCCCATAGTCGCCCATCTCCTCGAGGATCGCCTTGCCGTACCCCTTGTGTTCAGTAGCGTAGTTCATCATGAGAAACTTTTGGCGGGACAACGGCTTAAGCAGCCGATCCGAGGTAAAGATCGTCTCGTAGAAGTTTAACAGGTCGAAAGGAGTTGATATAACCGCACCGGCAGCCCAGGGAACGCTCTGATCGTAAATAACGCAATCCTGCCAGGCCCCGGTCTCGTAAAACGCCGTGTATCCGTGAGCCATCCGATGTGTTATCCGGTAATCGGTGGCAAGAAACGTGTCGGTCATGCCAATTTTATTGAACACCCGTTCCTGCAGTATCACGTTGAGCGGTTTTTTCTCGATTCTCTCGGCGATCAGCCCGCAGAGCAGGTACCCGGTGTTGGTGTATTCGTACTTGTGAATTTCACCATCCGTTGTCGTCCCAGGCAAAAAAGAGGCTGAATTGTAGTCCATTGCCATGTTGAGTACTTGTTCGGGCTTATAAACATCCAGCGAGGTTTCCGCCGTCGGGTCGCTTAATTTTGGTATATCCGTATAGCTTCTGAGTCCGGAGGTCATGTCCAGGCAGTTCCGGATTGTGATGTCCTCCGCATATGGTATCCGCGAGGAGATTTCCGGCGGCAGATGCCTGGTGATGGGATCGTCGATATTCAGCTTGTGCTCGTAATCGAGCTGCAGAATCACCATGGAAACTGTCGCTTTCGAACAGCTTCCGATACGGAACTGTGTCGTGGGTTTGAAGGGTATATCCTCGCGGTCAACGATAGGACGCCCGGAACTTACAAACCGTACACCCCATTTCGGTGATTTGATCAGCACCGATACACCGGGAAAGATGTTGTTTTGAGTATAATAATCCAGCATCTTCGTCCATTGCGGCGGCGCGGATTTCCACGGCTGCACACTGGAAGCCCGGTTTTCGGGCGCAGAGGATATATAGACTTCATCAGGCAGTTTCTGCGCCGTAACCGACTGAGAACCGCCGCCGAGAATTACAGCCAGCGCAACAACAATCTCTGCCGAAAGGCTGAACCAGCTGCGCAATCGAATCATCCTTCACACTCCTGCAAAAACATTTCCGTCATCCAGGTTCACCGTAAAACATTTTATAGATCATAACGAGGTTATTTCTCCTTGACCGGCCTGCTGTTTTTTTGGTTTTCAGGCACCGGCCCCATAGAGGGAGCAGTCTCGATAATGATATTCTGCATTTCTTTCGTGCTTTTCATCGTTCCCGTAACCCTTTCATTTGCTGTTGATGGACGGCGGGGCATGACGACAACAGCAAGCTCTTCCTGATCGTGATTTTTCTCCTGTATCCCGAAGAAAAAGTTGAGTATGGGTATCTTGCCCAAGAACGGTGTGCGCTCTATGTTCATCGAGTATATCTGCTGCACGAGGCCGCTAAGAACGAGCGCTTCGTTCTCATTCAGAATTGCACGGCCGTTGTGGCTGAACTTGGTGAACCGTTTATCGGCGTCATTGAGAGGAATGGTCAGCTCGATGTTCACTTCCACTTCGATCTTTCCATCGGTTGTGAGCGTCGGCTTGATAGTCATCTTGGTTCCGTAATCTTTCCACTCTACATTCTGCGCCTGCTGGTTAATGATGGTGAACGGCTGCTGTCCGCCGGAATGGAATACCGCTTCCTGCCCATTGAGTGTCGAGAGGCTTGGACGGACGAGAATCTTGATATCGTCCTTGGTAACTCCGAAATTCGCAGTGAGGGCGTTCGACAAAGCTGACGTCTTATCGCCCATGCTGGCACTCACCCGATGATCGATGCTTGTATAGGTTCCACCGTCGTTATTGAGAGCGTCGCTCGAGGAGGAACTCGATTTTCCGGTAAAATTGTATCCCACAACGGGAAGCTCAAGCTTTACCGACTGGAGTCCTCTGGTGCCGAATGTGCTGCCATCGGTGCGCTGAATACGGCAGAAGATCGCGTCTATCTCGATCATGTCTTTCCGCATCTCAACATTGATCACCGGATTTTTATCATAGATTTTGGCGATCTTCTCGATTTTGGCAATGTCTTCCTTGTTGTTCGCATATCCGCTCACCACCAACCGTCCCTCGACGATCTTGAAGCGCAAATCATTGGCCACTTTGCTTTTCTCATCCTGGTTGAAGCTGAGCGATAAATCGCTGGAGAATGACTTCTCGATCTCCTTTAGATTCTTTGCGGCATCGAGGTTCAGGACGGTCAGGTCGGTGATGTTCCCGAACTGCTGCTGCAAACGCCAGATCGTAAACTTGGTCATGGCGTCCTTGCATTCTCCCTTGAGAATGATGCTCGTTCCGGCCTTGACGATCTGCACGCCGGTTTTGTCCGGAGACCCAAGAATTACCTCGGCTTTGTCGCCCGGCAGGAAATTGTCTTCTGAAAAGCCATTTGCCGCTGTAAACACGACGAACAGGACAAACGCCCATACTCCCTTTCGCCAGAACATGAGGGGTACCTCCCTTTTAAGTTGGAAGAAATTAGGATATTTATGACCATTTTCCATACGCAATGAGCGTCATCCGGTCATATGCCGGTGATTCACAGATCGAAACATGGATTATTCAAGAAGCCATGCAAACATGAAAAGGCAGTTTAGTTGCATAATACTTGTCCTGAAAATTTATGTCAAGGAAAAAATACAGTTCTGACTATCCTCTTATTTTTATCCGAATCATTCATAAAATGTTTTTATAAAAAAGCTAATTACATAAGTCTATATTTTAGAAGCAGCCCCCTTCTTGTCCTTCGGACATCCTTCTTCCGGAGGGGGCAGGAAGCGACTGTGGAGCAATGAGTTCCCATGCCCCCTCCGGGGGGAAGGGACAGAGGGATAGGGGGCTGTAGTTAATAACTCGCCTTCGTTTTTTATGTATAAAACGACTTTTGCAATTGGCTCAAAAGTATGTGGAAAGGGGCAAGGAATTTTTTGGGAAGAATCAGGGGAAAAACTAAAAAGAAATTGCAATACATTCAATCATGTGCGAAGAAGACCGATTGAGAGGCAGCTTTTTTCAGAATTACCTCTATATACAGTCAATGTGTTGGGAATAACAGAAAAAGCCTTAACCTTGGAGTAAGGCTAAGACTCTGTATTTTATTATAATTCTTTATGTTATAATTGGTGAGCCCGGAAGGACTTGAACCTTCGACCCTCGGCTTAAAAGGCCGGTGCTCTACCAACTGAGCTACGGGCCCACCTCTATGGAATTTACATCAAACTTCCTATCAGCTGTTTAATATAAAAAGAAAAAAAGTCAGAGTCAAATCAAAAATATCTTCAGACATCCCCTTTTTAAGTGCAATTTTGGTTTAATTGCCATTGACAGCGCTCATTTTCCGAAGGAATACCCCGGCATGATTTTTTTCCCGGGATATAATTTCATTTTCTTCACGATCTTATTCTCGATTTCTTTTTCGAAAGCAATAAGCCAATATCCTTGCTGATTGAATTTCTCAGTGTTTTTTTACTTTCTTCAAAGAAAATTTTAATTGTTTTTTTCAAATGCGATTGAGCCAGAGTGTCCATATTTATATAAGTTTTTATCATCGTATCCGCTATAGACAGCTTTGCTTTCGATAATTCACGTACTGTCTTAGCCCCTGTCGCCTGCAAAATATCGAACAGTGCATTAACAAATTGTGCCCGTTCTTCCAAGGATAGCTGATTGAGCCATGCCCTTACTGTATTGTTTACATCCAGACTTCTCTCAGTCAACCCTTTTTCATAAACAAAATTTTTACCTTTTACTTCCCAGGAAAAAGCATCATGCTGCATAATCCAAGTTTCAGAGCTGCCCACTACCTTATATTTCTCTCCATGCTCCAACAACATGCCCACAACAGAGAATTTTGGTATCAATGTGCTGATTTTGCAGAGCATATTTTGATACCCTTCACTTTGTATGGTATTTGAATGAAATCCAGGCCCATCATTGTTATAGATTCCGATTATTCGATCTCGAATATTTTTATTTACATGAGTTGCTGCATATACAGCCAGATTCCCGCCCTTTGAATGGCCGCCAAGATAGAAATTTCCTGCAAGGTTCGAAGAAATTCTATTCAAATAAATTACAGCCTGCTTCTGCGATTGCACTTCATCCATAAAGCTCATTTGGAGATCTTCATGCCAACCGATGAGAGTATCATCGGTGCCGCGAAAAGCGATATAATGCAGCTTACTGTTCATTGAAAAGACAACCGCAGAAAACTGCTTAGATTTTTCATAGTCAACTATGTTTTCATAACAAGATAATTTTACATCACCATAACGTATCGTCTGTACGGCTTTTGATAATAATTTGGGAATTTGTTTAAAGAACGGATTACCGTCGATATATAAAGATTTATCTATGGTTTTTTCAAATTGTTCCGCCGCTTTCAATAGTGAAATCGAATCCCGACCGGACCCTATCGGAACAATCCCGTCAAACTCCACATAAGCGAGAACAGACAATATCAAATTATCGACTTCATTAAAGCTGTCACGCGCAAAACTTAAATCTCCACGCCACTCCAGATAATCAAATATATTTTGCATGGAAACTCCTTTTACATATAAAGTGCTCAATAGTTACTTCACTATCTGATTCAGTATACATTCTCAAACAAATCCGAAGGGGCGATACAAAATAATGGCGGGGTATGTTTGAATTACCTGGTGAATGCATAATAGACGGACAGTTTATTATGAAGAGAGTCGAACGCGGCAGTAAATCCATTGCCTGTTTGAAAAAAATATGGCTCATTGTAAAGAAAATGAATGCGGCGTAAAGGACACATGAAGTGTTTTCATTTCGGTCTCCAATTTAAAAATATAGATGCCGCGATTTTCATACATTTTGGTTTATTTACCGTTCGGGAGCCGAAAGCCATAAAAAGATTTATGATCATAACTCCCTCTATATATAGCAGAAAGTCCGGGGTCGATAATGGAGAACATATACAATTATATTCCACCGCTTTATTTCCACAAGAACTATCGCTGATTCTAACAAACTGCTTGGACCAGTTCACGGGAGGTAGATCACAATAAAGGCAGTCTTAGCGGAGAATATTTACCATCCATGAAAATTTATTGATAAAACGTTACTAAACTTATTTGGTATATTTTGCCTCTGTTATATTACATTTACTTGGTCGCAGCTACCCTGCTTACAGTCATTCGTAAGCGGACGGTTGGCGGGGTACCCGAGGGACTAAAGAGAACAGCCTTAAAATCTGTCGGCTTAACTTTCGATGGCTCGTTTTCATTTCCCAACACAAAAAAATAAGAAAGAATTTTAGAAAATAAACTCTTGGGGTTCAAACCTGTAGATTTTTTGATAGAGTAAAATAATTACAGATTATTTGTTTTGTAAAGCCTTGTCACTAATGTTTCTGGATACTTTTCTGATAATTTTTCAATATATTTTTTTGTTTTTACTAGTTTTGTTTTGTCAACACTATTTAAGTATGATAACCAGCCACTTACTTTGGTTAAGCAAAATAAAATTCTCTTGTTCGTTAGGTAAAGTCAAATGATTAATTTTTGCTCTTAAGTCTTTATACTTTTTCTTGCCAATTCCTATATCCTCTTCGTTAACTATTAGCCCAGTTACAATTTTAGCTCTAGCTGAACTCGCTACTCTTGTTTTTGAGGCGTTAACAATAAAGCATTCCTCTGTTATGATGGACTTAATCATTGGTATGATTTTTACAACTTTAGAGGGATTAAACCCGGAAAATGATAAGTCATCAGCATAACGTGTATAATTTATTCCCCGCTTTCCTACATATCCTTGAATTCTTAAGTCAAGAATCCAAGCGGACAAATTTGCAAGCATAGGCGAACAAGGGCTTCCTTGGGGAAGACAACCGTTAAAAGTAGAAATATTTGTAAAAACAGTTGAAATTAATTTGTTGTAGCCTAATGTGTTAAATATGTTATAAACTTGCTTCGAAGTAACATTCGGGAAAAAATCTTTTAGGTCAATAGTTAAAACCGTATTAGCTCCTTTATGAGGTAACGCATTGTCATAGGTAGAACTTCCTTTTCTAAACCCTTTACAAGATGATGATACTTGAATTTTATTAAGGATATTTACAAGTAACCAAGATTGAAGTCCCTTCAATTTTTTACTTGGCTGGCATATTGTTCTTAGTTTTCCTGATTTTTTTGGTATTTTGTAAGTTTTGTAATATTTGTCT
>JBAYHX010000158.1:0-7378 GCA_041665965.1 Candidatus Latescibacterota bacterium | reverse complement strand
GAAACATCATATTTATAATCCTGAGGAAAGTTGATCCCGCTCATTTTTGAGCGGATATCCTTAACTATGTGGTTGAGAGGCCGGTCACTTTTCAGATGAGCGGTTACCATCCCGATACGGACCTGATTCTTTCGATATATTTCTTTCGGGGACTGACTGACTTTTATACCGGCAACTTCATTAACTGCAACATTCTGGGTGCCGTTCTGGATCACGATATTTTCAAGTTCGTTAATCCCGATTTTTGGGAGTTCTATGGTAATATCACTCATCTCCCCACCGTTTTCCCACTGCCCCGCAGTTGTTCCCGCAAGACGCTCCTTTAGCCGTGAAGTCAGGTTTTCGATGCCTACATTCAACACTCCGGCGCGTACCCGGTCGATCACCACATCTATCTCCGGTCTGCCCTGGTCAAAGCTGGTCTCGATGTTTAAAAGGTCAGTTATGGTTGAGATTTTTTGTTTTGCCTGATCGGTTAGGTCCTGAAGCGTATTCAGGTCTTCTCCCTGAATTTCAATCACAAGCGGCGCGGACTCAGTGCCCAAAGTCACATCGAGAGCTGTCTGCTCATGCGCTACTTTTGTCTCCACATCGGGCAGTTTTTTCAATTCGGAGGTCAATTGTGAAATCACATTTTCGGTCTTGAGCAACGACTCCTTTTTTATACGAAACTTGAGCGTCGCGGTATTTTCGTCCTGAAAAACCGAACTGGAGCTGGTGTTGATTTCATCTGAAGGGCCCGAAACACTGAATATGGAAGCTATGTTGTCTCCGAGCGTCTGGCGGACAACACTTTCTATAGTCTCGACAGCGCTTGCGGTGCGGGTGATTTCAGTTCCCTCGGGAAGCTTTATATCAATGGAATAGTCATGGGCGTCAGGCTTCGGCATGAATTCGCTTCCGATAATTGGAATAAGGCTGAACGAGGCAGCTACCGCAGCGGCGGTAATACCAATTACCGCCCACCGATGGTCGATAAGATGTGAAAGTAATTTCCGGTATCCGGGGAAACGGATAGATGTCATCTTTGTACCGCTCGGAACACTTTTCAAAAACCGCGCGGCGAGCATGGGTATAACAAATATGGCAACAGCAAGAGAACAGAGAAGAGAAAACGCCACGGTCAATGCCTGATCTTTAAAAAGCTCTCCCGCCGAACCGTGAAGATAAACAATCGGGAGGAAAACCACGATCGTTGTGATTGTTGAAGCGTTGATGGCGCCACCCACCTGGCTTGTGCCTATTACCGCAGCTTCTTTGAGCGGCATCCCGGTTTCCAGGTTTCGGAATATGTTCTCCATTACAATGATGGCGTTATCCACCAGCATTCCAGCGCCGAGAGCCAGACCGCCGAGGGTCATGATATTCATGGTCAGGTTATCGAAATACATCAGATTGAACGTGGCTATGATGGAAATGGGAATGGCCAGACTGATGATTGCGGTGGTGCTGAATCTCCTGAGAAAAATGAAAAGCACGAGCACGGAGAGTAATATTCCGACAAGGGCGGCCGACTTCACCTCGCCGACAGCCTGTGTCACAAAATCGCCCTGGTTCTGGATTATTGTTATTTGATAGCCCGGCAGCGCTTTCCGTAAATCCTTGAGCGAGAGGATAAATTCATTTACCGCTTTTATGGTGTTGTATTTCGTTTCCTTATAGATGGCGATTCCCATACAGCGGATGCCGTTAACCCTGACAATATTATCGGGTTTCTTGTTCTGGAACTTTATGGTGGCGACATCTTTCAGATAAACAGGCACCGTTTCAGTCGTAGAAGTCGTAGAAGTGGTTTCAGAAGAGTCCACCGTCTTAGCTTTTTCAGCAACAATAATACGGCCTATGTCATCGATAGAATCCAGTTCGCTCATACCCTTGATGACATATTTTTTCCCTGACTCTGTAATGGAGCCTCCGGAAACGTTCTGATTATTGCTCGTTATCTTCGAGGCCAGGGTGGCGGGAGTTATTCCATATGCTTTCATGAGGTAATCGTCGGTCTGGACGATCACTTCCTTTTCCTCTTTTCCGAGCAGCTTGACCTCCGCGATACCTTCCTGCCGAACCAACTCGTTCTGGATATAATTCTCAGCCACTTTCCGAAGCTCGTCCATATCGGTTATTCCGGGATTGGAAAAACCGAGAAGAATAATTGGAGATGCGTTCGGGTCATGCTGTGTGATGTTCAACTCGTCGATTTCCTGGTTCGCGGATAAATTCTTCAGCGTTTTCTGAAGATCGAGGAACGCCTCATCCATATTGGAATTCCATGAGTATTCCACCGTTACCTGAGCAGAGCCTACCATCGATACCGAGGAAACCTGAACAACTCCCTTTTGCCGTATCGCCTGAGATTCGATAGACTCGACGAACTGACGTTCCATTTCTTCCGGGGGACGCTCACCCGATTTTATTTCCACAAATATCCTGGGGTTGTTCAGATCCGGGAAAAGGTCCATGCCCAGTTTACTGAACGAGATATACCCGAGCAGGGTAACCGCCAGAATAGCCATTGTTATGGTGATTGGATAATCAACTGCATACTGGGCTAATTTTTTCATAGTACGAATCTTCTCTTTGGAAGTGACATATGGGTATTGTTTATTATTTTATGAATAATAAGTTATTTCGTGATTTTAACTTTTCCATGGTCTTGCAGGGTCTCAAATCCTTTGACTACAAGGCGGTCGCCAACATTCAATCCGGTGAGCACTTCCACCTGAGTGGGATTTTCGAGGCCGATGGTAATGGGACGTTCCGAAGCAAGTCCTTTATCTACCACGAATATTCTCTTATCCTGCCTTCGGGTCGTAATAATGTCTTTAGTGATAACAATAGCGCTGTCTTTATGCGCCACAATGATATCCACTTTGACAAACATGCCGGGTTTCAGGAGCAGTCCCGGAATATCGATATCCAGAGTCGCTTTGAATGTCCGTGTTGTAGGGTCGAGAGCCGGGGAAACCTGCATAATTTTCCCTGCCATTATTTTATCGGGAAGAGTATAATTGGTTATTCGTGCGGGTTGGTTTTCCTTGATACGTCCCATTTCTTTTGCAGGGAGGCTGACATCCATGTTAAGTTTACTGTAATTCATGATGGAAGCAATCTCCTTGCCCGATTCGACCTTGATCCCCTTCGTATAATACGTCATATCAACGATTACCCCGTCAAAGGGTATGTTTACTTTCATTCTGGAAAGCTGGATGAGCGAGTTTTCGTAGCTGTACTTTGCATCTATGAACGATTTTTGGGCAGTAGTGAGATCATGAAGGGTAACTCCGCCCTTTTCATAGAGCGACTGCTGTTTCTCATATTCACGCTGTGCAAGATCGAGGCTGAGTTTCTGTGAATCGATCTTGATAGTGTTTTCCACTTCAGGATTATCAAGGTAAACAAGGATTTCATCTTTTTTCACCTGATCGCCGATGGCAAATGGTCTCGATGTTCTTGGATTTGTTCCCAGACGATAATATCCTGCCTGTTCCGAGTATAAATCGTACACCTTGGTGGCGCTGACTGTCCCGGTTGTGGTAAGAAATTCCTCGATAGGCTTGTATTTTACCTCTTCCACGCTTACCGGAGCGGTGATATCAACATCCGTCTGGCTCTGCTGTTCGCTGCACGCCAGGAAAAGGGTAACGATGATTACAAGAAATAGTTCCGCTCTCACACTGAACTCCTTCTGATATGGATTATGTATAATTATTTTCAATATAAACCCCTTTATCCTAAATAATTGTCAATCTTTCTAATTATCAAGAGCCTGCATCGTTGTTACCGGCATATCCTTTTCGAAATCCCACAGAGTAATTATTTTCAGATTGAGCAATGCCAGTTTATAATCGATTTGTGAAGATGTAAGGCTCGTTTTCTTTTGTGAAAGCTGGGTCTGATAAAGATTCAGGTCCATGCTGGTAAGATCGCCGTTTTTATAGCGCTCAAGGTTGATATCATAGGTGAGCTGTGCAAATTTTATATTCTGACCGGCTATCTCTATCTGGCTGACCAGGTTGCCGAGATTGCGGTATGCCTGTGTGATCGCGATAACCATATTTGTTTTATCTTCTTCGTAAGAAAGCTGCAAATCCTTGATCGCAATCCTGGACACGTTCATCCTTGACTTATTCTGTCCCCAGTCCCAGATTGGAATATCAAAAGAAATGCTTGCACCCACAGTATTCGTGGGCTTTTTATAAATATCGCCCAAATTAGTATCAATTCCTTTAACTCCAAGGGACAGGTTCAAATTACCTTTGAACTCGTTTTGTGCTGCAGTTTTGATCAGGGCATCCTGCGCATTCAATATGCTGATACTGCGCTGACGGAGTTCCATGCGCACTTTCAGTGCATTATCGATCGCTTTCTGAAGATCAACGCTCACCTGCTGAAAAGTTATATCGGTTTCCACACTGATAGAATCTGCAAGAGGAAGACCAATAAGCTGTTTGAATGAATCATAGGAATTTTCAAGCGATACTTTACTGTTTTCAAGTGAAGCCTGGCTCGACAACAGGTTCAATTCGGCCTGATAAAGCTCTTCTTTGGCGGAAAGACCCGCATCTACCTTGTTCTTTATTATTTCATAGCTCAACTGCTGGTTTTTAAGTTCTTCAACAGCTATATCGAGACTCGACTTGCTCTGATAGAGATTGTAGAAATTCGTGGCGATTTTCTGCTCCAGCGAAAGCATCTGAATGGCAAAGCTGAGCTTTGTATTCTCCAAATCCAGTTCAAGTTCTTTCAGGCTCATCAGAGTGCGGTTGTAAGTAAAAAGCGGTTGAGTGAGGTTGAATGCGATGGAATTACTGAACGCGCCGGATTTGTTGGTTTTATTTATTTCACTGTATGCTTTCTGCCAATTCAGTTGATTGGTTACTGAGAAGGTGCCATCAGTCCATTTCAGGGGCTGATCGATAGTGAAAGTACCGGAAGAGGATTTATTCCAGTTATTATAATAGGTCGCATTATATTGATCGAGCGACCGGTCATTTGTTTGACTGTATGGATTGATCTTCAGGCTGAATTGAGATTTTAAAGCCAGCTTCTGCGCCTTCAGCGATTCTTCGCTCTTTTCCAGACTCATTTTGGAATGTTTGATTGTCGGACTCTTGGACATGGCGGTCTCGATCGCTTTATCAAGAGTCAAAACCTGCTGAGCAGATAGAAGTCCCGGCCAGCATGAAAGAAATACAAGCCCCATCACAATTTTCATTGTCAATACTCTTGACATAATCTTCCGTTTCATCTTTCTATTCCCGTCCTGATTCATTGTGTGTATCTTCTATCAATACTCTACCTTGATTTTACAGCTTCCAACTTATATTCGCAGAATTTTTCGTTTTCGTCATCAAAATTCATTTTTGATTTTCCTTACTTCTTATTTTCCCCCGGAGAGGTTCCGCTCTGTTTCACCCATTTTATTGCATCGGCAATTACAACCGAACCTTTGGATTCGTTGGTCAATTCCACCTCGGCATTCCCTTCGGACAGGTGAAATGTTCCAAGCAGATTCCAGCCCTCCGGCAACTTCGCCCCCTCAAATTCAATTTCCTCAATCCCGTCATCATGATGAACCAGATAATGATAGGAAACGGCAGCAGATGATTTTTGCTGTTGCTGCTGCGGTCCTCCCCTCTCCATTCCTCCGCGGAACGGTCCACGTGAAGGAATGTTGTAGCAGTATATGTTGTAATTCCCGTTTTCGGGTATCTGAGCGGTCCAGATTGCCCTCTTTGATCCGTCGCCGGATTTTATATAGTAAGCCGAATGTTTATACAAACCGTAGAAGCTTCCCTGCACTGTATGCTGCCAGTTGAGCGGCGGTCTCCAGAAACGCATGGTTTCATACTCGGAGCCGCTATTACCGTTACGAACAAGAAGACGTTTGAGAAATGATTCCTTCGATTGAGAAATTGTCTGAAATCCCTCATCTTCATCGTCAACGATTATCTCTCCCGGCTCAGTCAGGCTCAGCGGCACATCGAGAACCCGCTGCCCCTCGAAAGGGACGATGGCCGGATTAATTTCCGGCTTGCTGAAATTCCTGTTGAATGCGGAAGGAAGATTCTGGGATATGTATGTTTTAATTGTCGCAGTCCTGGGTGTTGAATCAAGAAGGATACCGATTTCTTTCGTCTCTTTTCCTTTCAGATTGACATATGTCGTGGGAATAGTGCTGGAGGATCCGGCGCCTCCCATGCCCATCATCATCTGACGTTGGCCGCGCTGGCCGCCCACCATGAAAGAAATCGACATCAGTCCCTCAACATCTTCCGGATTGGTAATGGTACAAATCACCTGGTAGCGTGTCTGGTTAAGGTCGATCACTTCATAACACTTCATCTCGCCTATAATAAAAGCCGGCAGCCCTTTTTGAGTATACCAGGCATCAAGGTATGGTTTCAGTTCAAATTTGAATTTTTCGTTAAGAGCGTTGAGCAGTTCCCCATCTTCTGTATCCCTGTACTGATTTTTATAAAGGAAATCTGAAATGAATGTATTGAATCCTTCCGTACCGGTACGGCTTTCGAGAAGCGTAAAGAGATAGTTTCCTTTGCTGCTGAGGACATCCGGCGCGATTTTTTTCATGGAAGGATCAGCGAGAATTTCCTTCAAACTCCTTTTCTGAAGGGCCGTGTTCGCATCGTCATCGGTTGACGTTCCGCCCATAAAAAGCCGGGGGTTGAATGAACTCTGTGTGGTACGGGCTTTCAGATAGTTTTCCATAGCCACGTCGAGAATAGGCCACGCTTCCGAATGGAAGTGATTTACGTGGGTGTAGAATTCCGGAAACAGAGTATAATCCGGCGTATTAACAAGGCTCATGCCTGCGGAAAATGCAATCCTCTGGATAGACAGATCTCTCTGTGAAGATATTCTTGGAGCCATTTGACGCATAGCCCTGGTATCCTGGCTGCTCCCGGCAAAGGTTTGCTGAATAAACAGTGTAAAGAGATTGCTTTGATTCTCTTCTTCAGTCAACGTTTGCCCACTGCCGCTTCTGCCTCCACCTCCGCCGCCCCCCGGACCGCTGCCGCCTCTCCCCCCTCCACGTTTCATAAAGTATGATGTTCGCTTAAAATCAGCCCCGTTGAGAGTAACTCCCTTTTCGGGGAGAAACACCTGCTCCGGCTGAACTGTTTCCTGGGCGGCGCTCCAGATGCGTGGATAGGCGTAGAATTGGATAGGCACTTCTACCAGGGTAAGACGGGAATAGGGATAGCTGATATCCAGTTTCCGTTCATACCCGATCATATTCGTGTCGATTAAATCAGGCAGTTTGCTTTTGAGAGCGGAAAAATATTTTGAAAAATAATCGTGTCCTGGTTTGATGAACAGATTGTATTCCAGCCCCTTTGCTGTGATCGAGCGTTTT
>JBAYHX010000157.1:0-7440 GCA_041665965.1 Candidatus Latescibacterota bacterium | reverse complement strand
TGACAATCTGCCCGCCGGTTCCGACCGCGACAAACATGACGCCCTCATCGAGCACTGCGTTGCCGAGAGCCGCAGCAGCCTGGTCGGACCCCCCGAGAACAAGCGGAACGCCGTCCGGGATTCCGGTAACTTCTTCGATGCCTTCGGTCTCGGCGATTACCTGATCGGATGCCACGATATAGGGCAGAAATTCGATAGGGATGCCAAGTTTTTTTAAAACATCTGTTGACCAGTCGCGCTGGTTCTGATCGAAGAGCAAAGTTGCGGAAGCATCCGAGGGGTCGCTGTTGAAAAGGCCGCACATCCGAAAGCGAAGATAATCCTTTGGGAGAAGAATCCTTCGCACACGACGCCAGGTTTGAATATCGTGTTTTCTCAGCCAGTGGATGATCGCTGCCTGGGTTCCGGGGAAAATACGGTTCATGAGGGTATCGCGGAGGACAGTCTTTCCAAGGATAGCGGTGATCTCCGCACACTCTTTTTCGCTTCGGGAATCGGCCCAGATAATGGCCGGGCAGACCGGATTATTGCTGTTATCGAGCAGAACAGCCCCGTGCATTTGTCCGCAGAATGAAATCCCGGAAATTTCTTTACCCTTCAGTTCCGAGAGAGAGAGAGCCTCGGTTATCGCCTCGCATGTCCTGCTCCACCAGAGTTCGGGATCCTGCAGGGAAGCTCCGGGAACGGGGGTCTCGATAGGGTAGGTGCGGGCGGAAATGGCAAGACGGGAGCCATCCTCGCCATATATCCCTGCGCGGACGCTCGATGTTCCGAGATCGATACCCAGAAAATACTTTGCCATAAAGGAACCTTGAATTCACTGGTGAAAATTGATAAAGATATGCCACAGTTCAATAAATTCTCCGAGGAAGCAGAGAAAAGATAGGGAGAAATTACTCTGTGTTCAAGGTGCATTTTAAGAGGTTACGAAAAAGCGGTTATTCAATGTTCTCCGTCTCGGCAAAAACTCACCCCTTTCCCCCTTGTATGTTACAAAGAGAAGTGGGGAGAACACGTCATATGGTCAAAAAGGACGTGCAACAGTTATGGAAACATCTCTTCCGGTTAGAACCGGAAAAACGCAAAGGGCATGTTTTCCCCGGCTTTCATGAGAGTTCACTATCGCCTTGGCAGTAAAATACCCGAGAGAGGAACCGATAAAAATGTCCGAAGACCAGTGAGCATTGTCATTTACTCTCGATAAAGCAGTAAGAGCGGCTATACCATATACAACCGGGGGAATATAAGCAGTGTCTTTATATTCCAGAGCAATCACTGTCGCTATGGAAAAAGCGGCGGAAGAATGGCCGGAGGGAAATGAGAGATCGCTGAGCCCGAATCCGGGGCCGTCCCATTCGTTATAGGGGTCGCCGCTGTTAGGCCGGTCACGGTGCGCTATGCTTTTTATCGCCTGTGTCAAAATGCCGGAAATCAGAAAACTTTCCAGACCGAGAAGTGAGGCATCCCGTGCTCTCTCATCGTTTTTGAAATGTCCATAGAGGTAGAGGATACCGAGGGGAGGCAGGCTGTACTTGCCGTCCCCGAAGTGTTTGGCAAATCCGGAGACAGCGTTGCTTGACCCGTTACGGAATTCCTGGGACTCTTCCATATTTTCCGCATCGAGGGAATACAAACCGTAAGTTGCGCCTATAGTTAGTGAAGCAGTGATCCAGTCTCTTGTTTGCCATTGAAACGGGGAAATAACGATACTTTTTGCATCATCGAGATAACCCTTCCAGTATGCTCCGTTCAATTCCAAAGAAGAAGAGGGGCTGCATGGATTTTGAGTTTGCAGTCCCGCAGAAAACCCGATCGGATTTTCAGCATGGGCGGAAGAAAAGGTCGATATCAGTATAAAAGCGGCTGCAAATATCAATGAAACCGGTATTTTTGGGCTGTTATACATGCGTGTCATTTAACGCTTTCTTTCCCGGAATTTCAGTGGTGACTGGTCCCGTTTCGCCTTTTAAAATCCCGCGATATACCGCGATATACCGCGAGTGTTTTTTCGACAGTGTATCCAATCTGATTCTCCTTCGCAAGGAGAGCCGACTGTTCTCCCATCTTCTGACGGTTTTCCCGGTTTTCGATCAAATCAAGAAGGCATTCCGCCAGCGCCTCGTCATTATCTACCGGCACAAGGAAGCCGTTGTCGCCGTGATGAACAAGCTCGGGTATGCCGCCGGTTCTGGTTGCAACAATGGGGAGACCGAAACACATAGCTTCCTGAATGGAAGAGCAAAGGCCTTCTTCCCGTGAGGGTACTGTATAAATATCCGAAGCACGGTACACGGAAGCCACATCTGTCTGAAATCCCAGGAGCCTGACATTCTTTTCCAAACCGTGTGTATGGATTTCTTTTTCGATTTTCGGACGATTCTCCCCCTCACCGGCAAACAGGAAAATAACCTCCGGATGTTTTTTTACCACACCAGTTGCCGCTTTGAGGAGAGAAAGATGCCCCTTGTTGGAGGTAAGAGATGCTACGGTGGAAATCACCATCTGCTTATCGGTCAGCCCGAATGCTTTTTTCGAGTCAGCGATTTTTAAAGAATTTTCCAGAAGCCACGGAGCAACGCCGTCACGGATTGTTACGATCCGCCGGGGATCGATGCCATCTGCGATAAGAATGTTCCGTATGGCATCAGAAACTGCTATGATTTTTTTTACTCCGAACGAGTATTTTATTTTGCGGCTGAACCAGGAACGGAGAGGGAAAGCCACTCTTCGTGAAACAACCAGCCGGGGAAAATCCAGCCCCAAAAGCGCCAGAAGAGCCACAGAATGGGCATGAGCTTCGTGCGCATGAACAATATCCACTTTCTGCCTTTTCACCCAGGCGCGCAGCCGGAGGGCGGAATACAGGTCGAATTCGCCCCTGAAAGGGAGATGGATGGAAGATATGCCGTTTTTTTCAGCGTGTTCTGCCAGGGCAGAGGATGATCTGCAGAAAAGAACGTTATGATGGCCAAGGTCACTGAGTCCACGGATAAGCTCCAGTGTCTGGTTTTCCCCTCCGCCCCAGGATGTTTGTGTGTTGATATGAAAGATAGTTAACGCGTCCATCGTTTTTTCCAAAAGCATTTGAAAGGCTTGAAAGTTCTTCCTCTTGCAAGGGATACAATTCAGCCTCTTCATTTCATTCGTGTGAACCGGATTTACAAATTACAGTTAAGACATCGGGCATGAAAGAAAGTTCCCGTACTTATAGAGTATCATTTTTATGAACAGTTTCATAACCTGGTTTTGATTGTATTTCTAAAAATATACACTTTAGAAAGCAATCATCACCTATATTTCTTTGTTTAAGAATGAGACGTTACTCCGTAATTATTCTCGCTGAACAGTAAAACATGAAAAAAGCCATTCCACAGATCGTTATAAAGCTCGGAATTCTGAGCCTTCTGAACGACATTTCGAGCGAGATGATCTTCCCGCTTCTTCCCTTGTTTCTCGTTTCACTGCCGGGCGGCGGCCCTCTTGTTATCGGTATCATCGAAGGGGTTGCCGAAACAACAGGCACTTTTTTAAAACTGGCGAGCGGTTTCTGGTCGGACCGTATCCGGAGGCGGACGCCCTTTGTGATATTCGGGTATGCGCTCGCCGGTATCGCCCGCCCGCTGATAGCGCTGGTATCTGTGTGGCCGATGGTTCTCTTTCTCCGGTTTTCGGATCGTGTCGGGAAAGGACTTCGCGGCGCGCCCCGTGACGCCATGATTGCCGATTCCACCGTTCAGGAGCATCGGGGAAGAGCTTTCGGCTTCCAGCGCATGATGGATCACACGGGAGCAGTCATCGGGCCGCTGATTGCAATGCTTTTGATCTCTTCCTTTGGATTTTCGGTCAAACAGGTGATTCTTTGCGCGATAGTTCCTGTCTTTGCCCTGCTCATCATCCTTTTCACTCTCCGTGAACAGCCGCGTCCCTCAAAAAAAGAAACATCTTCCGACACCGCGCCTCCTCTGATAATCAGCAGGGATTTCCGGCTCCTGCTCGCCGCAGTATTCGTGTTCACCCTCGGGAATTCTTCGGATGCATTCCTGATTTTGAGACTCCATGATGTAGGAGTATCCACTACCATTATAGCTCTTCTCTGGGCGCTTCATCACATGATGAAAATCGCCGGCGCCTGGGCGGGAGGAAGAAGCGCCGACCGTTTCAGCGCAAAATCGGTCTATCTTTTCGGTATAGCGCTCTATTCTCTCATCTATCTTGGTTTTGGAAGTATAAGTTCGAGTACAGCGCTCATCGTTGTATTTATCGTTTACGGCCTCTCCATCGGTGTTATCGAACCGGCGGAAGGGGCATGGGTGGCGGAGCTCTCCACATGTGAGCGGCGAAGCTCGGCATACGGCGTCTATAATGCCGCGAAAGGCTTCGCTTTTCTCCCGGCAAGCGCGGGGTTCGGCCTGATATGGCACGAGTTCGGCCAGTTCGCCGCATTTCTGACCGGCGCGATACTTGCCTTTGCTGCCGGCGGAATCCTGCTTTTTGTGAGAAGAAAAGAGTAGATAACTCATACAGCAACAAATATATTTAAAAAAACTCACCCCCTGCCCCCTCTCTATCCTATAGAGGGGGAACAAGAAGGCACATAATGAGGTATATCTTATCGTGTTTGCGGGGTCCCCGACTTTTGGTGAAGCAAAAGGTGGGATGCTTAGAGAGGAGACCAAGAGGTGAGTTTAGAAAAAGTGGTGATTTCATTCATGAAAGCGTTTTTTCATAAGACTTCTGAAACACAACAAAGATTATTTTAGCTTTTTATACAGTAATATAACACAGGGAGGATAATACCATGCACATCAACTCGTTAAAAAAGTATCTTTCTTTGAGCATGACGGTTTTTTTATTCCTGGCTTTCTCTCGTGTTGGATTCTCCGCGCCGCAGACCGCAGCGGTAAAGTCCGGAGATGTAAAAGTAGGGATGGGTGAAACGATCATTACAGCCCCGATAGGAACCGGCATGGCCGGATATGCCCGCACGAAACCTTCGGACGGCGTTCATGACGATCTTCACGCCCGGAGCCTTGTGGTCGAGGGCTCGGACGGCGCCACAATCGTTCTCATGACACTGGCGATAGTCAATATACCGAGGCCTCTTTTCGATCAGGTTCGGGAAGGCGTCAGCAAGGCGACAGGCATTCCGGTTGAAAATATTTCGATAAGCTGCACCCATACCCATTCGGGCCCGCAGATAGGTGGCCCGAACGACCCGTATTCCAAACTCCTCGTGGAACGCTCGATTGCAAGCGCTGTGGAAGCATGGGAAAAACGCGTTCCCGGAAGAATCGGCACAGCAGTTACCACCGTTATGGAACTCGGCCGCAACGACCGCAGAATGGAGTACGGCGGTATGCATCCCGACCCGACAGTGGGGCTTATCAAAATCGAGGACGCCAAAGGAAAACTTCTCGGAGTCGCATTCAATTACGGCTGTCATCCCTCGACCCTCGATCTTCACAGTTACAAATTCACCGAAGACTGGCCGTACTATACCATCGAGGGAATAAAGAAAAAAGCAGGGAAGGATGTATGGGTTGCCTATTACCAGTCGGCGCAGGGAGATGTGAAAGTGGGATATTCCGCCGAGCTTTCCGCTATCGGGGCAGCGATCCCTCTTCGCACATTCGAATACGCCGAATTGAAAGGCAATCAGATGGTCGATGCGGTGCTGAAAGCGCTGCCGTCGATAAAAACCGCCCGGGCTGCGGAGGTGAAAGCCACCCAGAAATCATTCGATCTCCCGGCCCGTGAGAACTACCGTCTGACAGTCGAAGAAGCCCAGAAAGAAGCCGACAACGCCGCCGCCACGCTCAAGAAGATGGAGGAGAACTCCGCGAACATCGGGAAACGGATGCTCGATTCCTACCGTGTGGAAAATTACCAGGCGACATTGAGGCTTCAGCTCGCCAAGCGGATGGCAAACCCAAACCGCCCCAAAACCATCACCATCCTCCAGCAGGCGTTCCGTATCAATGACGCAGTTTTGGTAACATTTCCCTGCGAAGTGTTCTCCGAAATCGGGCTGAAAGTCAAACAGCAGTCCCCGATGAAAAAGACATTCGTTCTCGGTGTGGCCGGAGCACTGGGCGGGTATCTCCCGACAGCGGACGAATTCCCGGAGGAAGGCTATGCGGCGCTCATATCGCCGTTCTCGCCGAAAGCGGAACAGGGGCTTATCGATTCTTCGGAGGAGCTGATCGGGGTGGTGGGGAAATAAAGACTGCCGGCGGATATGAGGAAATAAAAGAGATAATTATTTTCCTCTTTTACATTATTTTGGGGGTTAGGTGGGTCAGAATCAGGAGAAGAGGATAATGGGAACTCGATATTTAGACGCTAATGAAGTAAAACAAGACCATATTGATAAATTGGGAGATAAATTAGGTCCTCTTTTCCACGAACTTTTGAATGAAGTAACATGGCTTTATATGAAATGGGAAGAATATGTTGAATTATTTGGGAAAAAACCATCTCGTATTGATCTTTTAAATCAATCAGCCCCCTTGTTTTTCAGAATGATCCAGGACTCTTTATGGGAGAATATACTCCTCCATATTGCTCGCATTACAGATCCTCCAAAATCCACAGGTAAAGAAAATCTGACAATTCAAATTCTCATTTCTCATGTTAAAGAAGATATAAAAGAAAAAGTCTCCAAACAGATAGATATTGCTATGAAAAAATCCGAGTTTTGTCGTGATTGGCGTAACAGACATATTGCTCACTGTGATTTAAATCTTGCCTTAGGCAAAAAAGCAGAACCTCTTAAACAAGCAAGTCGTGCTATGGTTAAAGATGCATTGGAAAGTATAGCTTCAGTGGTGAATACAATTTCTGAATATTATTGTGACAGTTCACTTAGCTTCGGGTTAAGTGCAAGTCCTGGGGGTGCTGTGGATTTACTTTACATTATTAATGATGGAATTAAAGCTGATAACGATAGAAAGGAACGAATAAAATCAAGAAATTATCTCCCAGAGGATTTAATTCATCCCGATCTCTAATCATTACCCCCCTCGCCCACTTGTGGGAGAGGGGGTCAGGGGGTGAGGGCTAAAAATACCTCAGCCCCTCCTCTTGCAGCCCGTAATTGTAAATTCCCAGCTTTCCACGGTCGATAGTACGGTAGTCGGAGACCTTTTCCACCCCTTTTTCGCTGAGGGTGAAAACGGGAATCTTCTCGATATCGTTCTCGCCGAGGCCGCGCTCGTTGGCGATACGCAGGTAAGGAAGCTCGCGCGGGTCGTGCCCCATGAGCCATGAGGTCACCGAGTCTACCGAAACCATGCTCCGCCCGACGGTGACATAATTGAGCAGGGAACTGCCGTTATCGCCGCGGGCGAACACTCCCTCGACCATGCTCGCATACGGCGCGGGGATGACCGAGTCGATGTCCATCATACGCTGCGCCCATATCTCCGCCCACATGATGCG
>JBAYHX010000156.1:0-7441 GCA_041665965.1 Candidatus Latescibacterota bacterium | reverse complement strand
TCGAGGCAAATTTCCCTGTGGTCGCTGTCGAGGGCGAGCTTTCAAATTATATTCACCATGCTTCCGGCCACCGTTATTTTACCCTGAAAGATGATTTCAGCCAGCTCCGTTGTGTTATGTTCAAATGGCAGGCTGAACGGATTGATTTCAAACCGGAGGAAGGGATAAAACTTCTGGCGGTTGGAAATCTCACTGTTTACGAACGAAGCGGCCAGTATCAGCTTAACGTTTTCCGTCTTCAGCCTTTGGGACGCGGAGAACTTCTGTTTCAGATCGAAGAGCTGAAAAAAAAATTGTCTTCCGAGGGTCTTTTTGAACAAAAACGTCAAATCCCGTCTTACCCTTTCACTGTTGGAGTAGTAACCTCACCGACCGGCGCCGCTGTACGTGATATTATCAGTGTGCTCAAAAGGCGTGCTCCCCATGTACGAATTATTATTCGACCGACTCTGGTGCAGGGCACAGGAGCCTCAGCTGATATTGTCCAGGCTGTAAAAGAATTAAACCTCTTTTCAAACGCGGATATGATCATTATTGGCAGAGGAGGGGGATCAGCAGAGGATTTATGGAGTTTTAACGACGAGGCGGTTGTACGAGCTGTTGCCGGCTCAAGGATTCCGACAATTTCCGCTGTAGGGCATGAAACAGATATAACGCTGACCGATTTTGCCGCCGATCTCCGTGCACCCACACCTTCTGCTGCTGCTGAACTCGCAGTCCGTGATGTCACAGATGTACGTGAAGTTATTACAGGATTCCAAATACATCTGAAACAAAAGATACTTTCCCGATTAAATGATTCTGCGATGCGGATTGATAGTCTCAGAAAAGAATTCAGCCCCGAGAGATTTTTACAGAAAATCCAGTTCAGGAGTCAGATGGTCGATGAATTATCCATGAGGTTAAAGAGCGGATTTGCCCTATCGATTTCTCGTTTTGAAACAGATCTCGAAAAATTGAAAAGCAGGCTTTTGGCAATGAATCCCCGGGCTGTTTTGTTGAGAGGTTATTCAATCGTCTATCGTGAATCGGACAACCGTGTGATAATGAAGGATTCCATGGTCGGAAAAGGTGACGGTATCCGGGTGGAGTTTGCGGAAGGCCGGCTGAATGCGGTTGTAAAATAAGACCAAAATGAAATCATTTGCTTTTAAGCATAGGTTTAGGAATAATAACGTTTGGAGTCATGATGGCGAAAGCTGATGAAAATAAATTTGAGACGTTGCTAAATAGACTTGAAGAAATTGTTGAAAAAATGGACAGCGGGGGGTTGAGTCTCGAAGAATATTTAAGCCTCTATGAAGAAGGGATCAAAAAGGCTGATATTTTGACCGCAATGCTTTCTGAAGCCAATAAAAAAGTGATGAAACTGGTAGCTGACAAGAATGGTGAACCTGTTCTCGAATCATTCGACCAGGAGGAAGGGTGCAAAGATAAGGGTGAATGATGAAAAGAATACATACGGAACGCCTGATAAAACAGGTGAAACCTTATTGGTAGGCTTTTCTTCCCCATTGGAATACCTGTCGCTCCAGAAAAGCCGAGTAGATGCATATATTGACCGATATCTGCTTCCGGAAAATGCATTGCCGGTAAGCATTCATAAGGCTATACGCTACAGTGTTTTTTCCGGAGGCAAACGGTTTCGCGCCGGATTGTGCATAGCGGCTTGTGAAACATTCGGTGGGGATATGGTAAAAGTTCTCCCGGTGGCTTCGGGGATAGAACTTATTCATGCCTATTCTCTTATTCATGACGATCTCCCGTGCATGGATGACGACGACCTTCGAAGGGGAAAGCCGACCCTTCACAAGGTTTACGGCGAGAATATCGCGGTTCTGGCTGGAGATGCACTGAATGCGCTTGCTTTCGATTTAGTATCGCAGGCTGAAAACCCCCGATTGATCCGTATCCTTGCCCATGCAATCGGTACAGAGGGGATGATAGGTGGTCAGGTAGCAGATGTCGAGTCCAGCGGGAAAGGGAATATTACTCCTCATGATGTGGAATTCATCCATACTCATAAGACCGGGGCGCTCATACGTGCAAGCCTGGAAATGGGTGCGGTTACCGGCGGCGCCTCTGAAAAGAATCAGAATATAGTTAGAAAATTTGGTTGTCTGATTGGACTGGCGTTTCAGATTGTGGACGATATATTGGACATAGAAAGTTCCGATGAGGTGTTAGGAAAGGATGTTGGTTCCGACGAAAATAAAGATAAAGCTACCTATCCGAAGGTGTATGGACTTTTACAGTCAAAAGATATAGCAAGAGGATTGATAAACGAAGCTGCAGAAGTGATCGGCAGAATCGATAAGGATGCCGCTATTCTTAAAAACCTTGCTGAATTTGTAACCAGCCGGGTGTATTGAAATTATCCGGATTAAACGACTATACAATCAGTTTAATAACATTGTGAATAAATAAAATATCTTAGGGAGTCATGAAGAAAATACTTGATTCTATAAATTCCCCGAAAGATTTGAGAAAACTTTCTGTTTCACAACTGGAAACAGTGTCGGAAGAAATTCGGGGTGAAATCTGTGAAGTAGTTTCCAATAACGGCGGTCATCTTTCCGCCAGCCTGGGTGTGGTTGAACTGACCATTGCGCTGCATGTGATTTTTAATTGCCCGGAAGACAAGATTGTATGGGATGTAGGCCACCAGTCGTATACCCATAAAATTATTACCGGCAGAAGGGAAGCCTTCAAAACTCTCCGTCAGGAAGGGGGAATTTCCGGCTTTCCAAAAATCACAGAAAACGAATCGGACGCATTTGGTACAGGTCATGCTGCAACTGCCATTTCAGCGGCTCTGGGGTTAGCTGCTGCCCGCGACATAAAAGGAACGAATGAGAAAATAGTCGCTGTGGTGGGGGATGGTGCAATGACCGGAGGATTGTCATTTGAAGGGTTGAACAACGCCGGAGCATCCGGTCGTGATATTCTGGTAATCCTCAATGACAACAAAATGTCAATTTCACCCAATGTAGGGGCGCTCTCAAAATATCTCACCGATGTTATATCGGCTGAACCTTATAACCGCCTGAAAAAGGATATTTGGAGTCTGACCGGATATATTCCCGCCATCGGCAAGCCGGTACGAACAATTCTGGGTCGAGTCGAGCGGAGTTTGAAAAATCTGGTTGTTCCGGGAGTATGGTTTGAAAATCTTGGTTTCCGGTATTTCGGGCCGGAAGATGGCCATAATATTGCCCGTCTTCTTCAAATATTGGAACATCTAAAAGGAATAAATGGTCCTTTGCTTCTTCATATATACACAAAAAAAGGCAAAGGATACGGTTTTGCCGAGGAAGACGCAGCCCGCTTCCACGGGACCAACGCTTTCGAGAGGTCTACCGGCCTGGCAATAAAGAATTCCCAGCGGCCGTCTTATTCTTCCATATTTGGTTCAACCATTCTGGAAATTGCTCGTGACAATCCAAATATCTGTGCAGTAACAGCCGCAATGGCTGATTCAACCGGACTTACCCCCTTTTCCAGGGAATTTCCAAAAAGGTTCTTTGATGTTGGAATTGCCGAGGGACATGCAGTAACCTTTGCATCCGGCCTTGCGCGTGCGGGAATGAAACCGTTTGTTGCAATTTATTCTTCTTTTATGCAGCGGTCGTATGATAATATTATCCATGACGCAGCCCTTCAGAACCTTCCTGTGGTATTTTGTCTTGACAGGGCAGGATTTGTGGGAGAAGACGGACCGACTCATCACGGTGTTTTCGATTTGTCGTTCATGCGGCAGATTCCCGGCATGGTTGTCATGGCTCCCCGTGACGAAAACGAACTAAAAAGCATGCTCTATTTTGCTGCCGATTATCAGGATGGGCCGATTTCGATACGATATCCTCGCGGTTCAGGTACAGCAGCTTCTCTTTCTGATAAATTAGTAAATATCGAGCTTGGGAAAGCTGAAATTCTGAAAGAAGGAGAGGCGGCTTTTGTTCTTGCGATCGGTGAAATGGTTCCTGCGGCGATAAAAGCTTCCGAAATCCTTGAGAAAGAAGGAATTTTGGTTACTGTCGTGAATATGCGGTTTGTCCATCCGCTCGATACAGTTCTCCTTGACAGGATTGCAGTATCGGGGAAACCGTTGATCACGGTTGAAGAAAACATGATGGCAGGAGGTTTCGGTTCGGCTGTCATGGAGTACTTTGCTTCAAAAGGTGACGTTCCCCGTATTACAGTTATCGGAATCCCGGATACTTTTGCAGGTCAGGCCTTGCGGTCTAGGTTACTGAATATATATGGTCTCGATCCAGACTCAATCGCCGATACAGTAAAGAAAGCGGTTCAGGCATGAAAATAGCTATACTTGCAAATATCCGTAAGGAGGGAGCAAGAACAGTGCTTCCGCTTTTCCTTAATATTCTCCGAAAGGAATCGATCGATATTATTTTGGATGAATCCATCAAACACGTGCTGGATGATTCATTCGAATATGCGCCTGTTCCTGATCTATTTTCCGGCGCTGATATGATCATCTCGTTTGGTGGTGATGGTTCCATCCTTTATACAGCAAGGGTATCCGAGGAATTTGAAATTCCTATTCTGGGAGTTAATTTCGGGAAAGTTGGTTTTCTTGCAGAAATTTCTCCTGAGGAAATTTCTACAATTCCCCAAAAGCTGAAATCTGGAAATTATGAAATTCTCGAACGCACAGCTCTCCAGGCGGAATTCTTGGGGAAGAAATATTTTGCATTGAATGATGTAGTATTGGACAGAAGCGCGGATACCCGTATTCTTGGGCTAACCGTTACTGTTGGCCGGTCTTACGCCGGGGAGTTTTCTGCGGATGGTTTGATAATATCAACTCCTACAGGCTCAACAGCGCATTCGATGGCAGCAGGCGGACCGCTGGTCATGCCGGAGTGTGATGTCACAATCGTTACTCCAATATGTCCCCATTCTCTGACCATACGTCCCATGATTATCAACGGATGCGAAGAAATACGCATCGGAGTTATAGAAGGGACAGCCCGTATGGCTGTTGACGGCCAGAGCTTTGTGCAGGTTCCAACCGGGAGCGAAGTGATCATCAGACATTCAAAACATCCGGTACGGATTGCACGATTCAGAGACAAAACTTATTTCGACATACTCCACACCCGGTTGAACTGGGGTGTAAGTTTCAAATTAAAAAATGCTTGAATCCCTTACCATAAAAAATTACGCCATCATTGAGGAATTGACCGTTCAATTTTCTGATGGCCTCAACATCATCACCGGTGAAACTGGCGCAGGAAAATCTATTGTTGTCGATGCTCTCGATCTGGTTCTTGGCGGGCGCACCTCAACCGATATGATACGCTCCGGCGCATCCGTAATGTCGGTGACCGGTATATTTACCCTTGAATCGGGAATGGCTGAGGGGGAATTTCCGATTGAGACTGAAGAAGGCGTGCTGATTTTGAGACGAGAGGTACGTTCGGATGGCACCAGCCGCTCGTTTGTCAATGACCACCCCGTAACCCTCCGCTCACTGAAAGACATCGGCGATATTCTGGTCGATCTTCACGGTCAACATGAACATCAATCGCTACTTACCGTTTCCGAACATATTCGTTTTCTGGAAGGATTTGGAAAACATTCCGATCTTTCCCATGAACTCGCCGATCTCTATAAAGCATATACCGGCACCCTGAATGAGATAGAAACTCTTCGAAATGACAAAGAATTAAAAAAAAGAGACCGTGAGCTTCACTTGTTCCAGATTCGGGAGATCGAGGAAGCTAACATATCTCCAGAAGAGGATAAAGAACTCGATCAGGAGATTCAAAAACTTGCACGCGCCTCAGATCTGAAATCTTTGGGAGTTCAGGCTTTTCAAGAACTCTCGGAAGCGGAAGATTCGATCAGAGAAAAAGTCGGAACACTTGCCGGCAGAGTCGAAGATTTTTTACGTTTTGATGAAGACCTTGCGCTTTTTCTTGAACAGATTGAAGGAATAGCTTCCGAGGTGGATGAACTGGCAGACAAATTCCGCCAGTATGGTGAAAAAATCGATGATGATTCGGCCACCCTTGATGAGTTGGAAAACCGTCTCGGTCTGATAGAAAAAATGAAAAATAAATACGGCCCGCAACTTGTCGATCTTTTTAACTATTATGAAAAGATAAAGGCGGAAACTGCCGAGGTCGAGAGCTCAGAATTGAAACTCCTTGAGCTTGAAGATAAGGTAAAAGGCCTTAAAAACAGTCTGATTGAACATTCATCCATTCTATCACATAAACACCGGGAGGCTGCTCCTTTGCTCTCCGGTGTAGTGGAAGCGCATCTTGCAGAATTGGGCATGCCTGGAGCACATCTTGTTGTGGATATCAGACCATTGGAATCAGGATGCGAAATCGAAGACGGCGGTCGTTTTATAAAAGTTGATAAAAATGGGATGGATCGAGTGGAATTTCTCTTTTCTGCCAATCCCGGTGAACCGCCTCGACCTCTCACAAAAGTCGCTTCCGGCGGTGAAGTATCACGTGTCATGCTCTCGTTAAAACTTGCGCTGGGAGAAATCGATTCCGTTCCAACAATGGTTTTCGATGAAGTGGACAGCGGTGTTTCAGGACGAGTTGCCGAGGCAATGGGGAAAAAACTCTTGAAACTCTCGGAATTACGGCAAGTACTGGTAATAACGCATCTTCCCCAGATAGCAGTAATGGCAAAACGTCACTTTTCCGCGCGAAAACAGGTTGAGTCAGGCAGAACGAGCACAAAGATGGTTGAACTCGATGAGGCCATGCGCCGTCAGGAACTTGCTGCACTCCTCTCTGGGGAGAAATTGACCGATACAGCACTGGCACATGCCGAGGAAATGATGAAACTTCATAACAATGATAATAAGATTTAAGTAATCTTAGACAATCAATAATGTTACGCAGAACATTAACTTTATATATCATTATATAATATTATATAATATACCACAACATAATGTATCTGAATTCTGACAAATTAATTACTAATGTTCTTAAAAGAATTTTATGACACTTTTATCCTCATTGCATATACAAAAACGTCACAATATACTGCACAATCTCTACGATGCGCTTGAGAAAACTCTCGGCCCGGCGAATTGGTGGCCTGCGGATACTCCATTCGAGGTATGCATCGGAGCCATTCTGACACAGAACGCTCCCTGGACCGGTGTTTGTAAGGCGATCCTGGGGCTTCAGGAACGCGGCATTTTTACAGTCGAAGGTATTGCTCAAGCAGATGAGCGTATCCTTGCAGAGGCGATACGTCCCGCAGTATACTATAACCAAAAAGCGCGGCGGCTGAAGACTTTTTGCCGCTTCATTATTGATAAATGCGGGAGCAGGGTAGAGGAAATAGGAAAATGGGAAATACCTGAAGCGCGCAGGAGACTTCTGGAGCTTTCAGGGATCGGATACGAAACCGCCGATTCCATTCTCCTTTATGCCCTCGG
>JBAYHX010000155.1:0-7460 GCA_041665965.1 Candidatus Latescibacterota bacterium | reverse complement strand
GGGTTTACTATAATATTATGATATGCTCCCCCCTCCGGAGGGGGGAGAAGAAATATTCAACTACCAACAATTATCCATTTACACAAAATTTATGACAGAGCCGTTGCCCGTCATGATCAGAGAAAGCACGAAGTTTCAGTCTTCCGTTAGGACAAGAGAAAAACGTATCGTCCTGGAGTATCTCGGTTGGCCCTACGTCTGCGATCTTCGCTGCCAACGGCAATAGCGACTCGACACTTGCAATTCTGGCTTTGATTTCAATATTTCTTGCCATAAGAGTACATTGCCTAACTACTTCTTATATCGTTTCTCTATAACACTCACCACGGCTCGGGCTGTCGTCATAACACGCCGAAACGAAGCGATTCCAAACGCATAACCACCAACACATGATACCTTATTCGTTCCCATCATAACGCAATCTCAATAATCACAATAAATCTTTCCCGCGAAGTACAAGCAAGATAATTTTCCTATAGATTCAATCATCTTTCTATTATATTTTTCGGTACGTGATCTGAAAAAGGTTATACTATTTGAGGTTTGCCGCATGAACACCCAGACGATACTGCATCATGAAATAACGATAGACAATGAAACCATCGAGAACTTCTGCCGTGAGAACGGGATACGGAAATTATCCCTTTTCGGGTCGGTGCTCCGCGATGATTTCACACCGGAGAGCGACATAGATGTGCTTGTGGAATTCATGCCGGGGGAAGCGGTCACGTTGATTCGTCTTTCGCAGATGGAGCGAGGCTTGTCAAAACTGTTCGGGGACAGGAAAATCAATCTGAGAACGCCCCGGGAATTGAGCGATTATTTCAGGGACAGGGTTCTGGCTGAGGCGGAGGAATTATATGTTTATCGATGACAACACCCGGCTACAGCACATGCTTGCTGCCGCCCGTTATACTTTTAGCCCCCTGCCCCTTCACGGCAGGACAGAACCTTATGTGACGGGTTAAATTATAAGCCGGTTCTTTTCCTTTTTCCTTGTCCTATTTCCAATCCACCGCCACTTTCAAAATCACCTTGAAAAGGTCTTCCGTCCCTCCCATCGGGGCATGAACGTCCTCCGGGAAAAAGATGCCGAAGGTTCCGGGAAGCGTTTTTATCCAAACCTGCGACATGCCGGGGTAAAACTCGATATCCTTTTCCTGGCTGTATCCCTCCCCTTCCGCGGCGCATTCGGAAATGTTTTTCCACCCGATCAGGTCTGTCCCGGTGATGGAGCACTGAATGTCGATATAGTTCTTGTGGCTTTCCAGACGGGCACTCTCCATGCCCTTCCCCGGTTTGCGGTTGATGACCGCAAAGAGACGGCTGCCGTCGATCTCCTGCCTTCCTGCGGGAACAGAGTTCAGATCGAGTTTTTTCAGGTATTCGAATGCAGGTTTGAAACCGGGATGAAGAGAATAATATCTTTCTGCGTTGTCGATACGGTCGAGAATCATTGTATCCTCCGTTGAGTTATTTTTATAAAAACTAAAACGCACCTTTTTTATACGCTTTAATGATTGCAAAAGAAACGAATCATGTCAATAGCATTTTACTATGAATGGGAAATCGGCAGGATATTTTTCTGTTGATATGCAGCGCCGATATTTTATAATTATGAGGTATCCGAGTAAAAAGTATTGGAAATAATTCGAACTCTCAATAAAGAGTCAATACCATCATTCAGTGATTGTTCCCCAATAGTTTCAAGGAGGGATTGATGAGCGCACCGTTTGGATTTGGAATACTGGGAGCAGGCACTATCAGCGCCTGGCACGCCGCAGGAATAGAGGCGCATCCCGAAGGCCGTGTGACGGCTGTCGCCAGCCGTTCGCGTGAACGGGCAGAGAAATTTGCCGCCGAGCACAATTGCGCTGTTGCGGGCGGCTGGCGCGAGATGATTAAACGTGACGATATCCAGGCTGTATGTATCTGCACCCCTTCCGGTCTTCATGCGGAACAGGCCATAGCCGCCGCCTGTGCGGGGAAGCATGTTCTTGTCGAGAAACCCATGGCAATCACTCTGAAAGACTGCGACGAGATGATCCGTGCCACCGATGACAACGGGGTCAGGCTCGGGGTGATCTTTCAGAGACGGACGGATGAAGCCCCGAACAGGCTGAAAAAGGGAGTCGAGGAAGGCGTTTTCGGCAGAGTTTTTTTCGGCGACGCTTCCATCAAATACTGGCGGAACCAGGCCTACTACGACAGCGGCGACTGGCGAGGCACATGGGCGCTCGACGGCGGGGGATGCACCATGAATCAGGGCATCCACGGCGTCGATCTGCTCCTGTATATCATGGGCGAAGTTGAGAGCATCTTTGCAAAAACTGCCACAGTCGCTCATACTATCGAGGTCGAAGACATCGCCATCGCCCTCCTGAAATACAAGAGCGGGGCATACGGACGGCTTCAGACCGCAACTGCGGTCAATCCCGGCCAGGGAATTCATATCGAGGTAAACGGCGCCCTCGGGACTGCTTCGCTAACCGATGACCTCCTAACCGGCTGGGCGGTAAGCGATTCCAAAGAAAAGCTGGCTGTTGAAACGATCACAGGGGGCAAAACCGGAGAGAGCGGGGGCGCATCTTCCGCCACGAGCATTTCAACCCGTGGACACAACATTCAGATCGCAAATTTTATTTCCGCAGTACGCACCGGAGAAAACCTCATCTGTTCCGGGGAGGAAGGACGAAAGTCCGTTCACCTGATTATGGCGCTCTATGAATCTGCACGAAGAGGGGAAGAAGTTCACCTGGAGGAGATACATTAGGAAGAAATCTATGATTTATTCTCGCGAAGTCGATAAAGAAAGGAAATGCTATTAGAGCCTTTTGCAAAAGTCGTTTTATACGTAAAAAAGAAGGCGAGTTATTAACTACAGCCCCCTATCCCTCTGTCCCTTTCCCCCGGAGGGGGCAAGGGAAGTCATTGCTTCACAGTCGATTCCTGCCCCCTCCGGGGGAAGGATGTCCGAAGGACAGAAAGGGGGCTGCTTCCAACAATCTCGACTTTTGCAAAAGGCTCATTAGACAAGATTTACAAGATCATATTGTTTTTTCAATTCTATCATGTCAATCCTGTTAATCCTGTCTAAAATTTCTCCTATTCTCTGCGAGATACTATCATTTCCTTATTCTTTTCTCAAAACGCAATAGACCGCTCCGAGTTCACCGGTAAGCGGAGTTCCTGCTGCGACAGACCGGAATTTTTGATTATAGACCGCTTCGAGAGCAAATCCCCCGAGAGCGCAGAGCGATCGGAAATCGTCCTCGTACCAGAGCCGGAGACGGTGCTTTTCCTCGAACGAGAACTGATTCCCGTTGTCCCGGACACTCATGTTCAAATTCATGGTTCTGATTTTGTTTTTTACGTCATACCCGTCAAGTTTCCAGGAAACATCGATTTTCATTTTGTCACTGTCTACTGTCCATGTTTCATACGGATATTTTTCATATTCAAGATCGTTGCAGGCGAAAAATATCTCCACAATGTACAATCCATTGTGGTTGATAGTCACCGACATATTACGGAAATGACCGGCGAGGCTCTCATCGGTGGCGCAATAACTCAGGCTGCTGATAAGGGTCGCGGCTGCATCGAATTTTCGACCGAAACGGGCTGTCTGCATGTCTCCCTGTACCACATCCGCCAGTTCCTGAACGCCGTTGGCGTCGATAACTTTTTGAGCGAACTCCACCATACTGCTGCTGAGATCGTATCCGGTTACCCTGTAGCCGAATTTCGCGAGCCCGACAAGAAACATGCCCGAACCGCAGGCAGGTTCGAGGACGGATTTCACTTCGATTGCAGAATGTTTTTGAAAACAATCCCGCAGAAAATTCGTTTCCCCGGAAATGTCACGGTCGTAGGTAAAAGCGATATCGTAGTAATCCGGCAATTTATAAAGGGTCGGAAGAGATAACTCCTTGGTATGCACAATGTATTCCTTTATTTTTTCGCTATCCTGTGTATTTCTAAAATATTTTTACCTTCAAAATATCAAAAAAGAAGGCGCACAAATATACTAGGTAACGTGTATCCAAAAAAAGGAATTTATATCCCGATCCAATCATTTTTCACAATAATCTTTCATTGAGAAGATGCCTCACCGGCAAAAATATCCTCACGGTAAATTCCCCTCAGTCGCCGGAAATAAAGCTCTACCTTTGACCGGCGGGTTATCGCTCGTAATCAAGAACGGAAATGCATGGGGATTATTTTTCCAGTATGATACGAAGGACATCGCCGAATCCGGCCCAGGGGGCGTCGATATCAACCGGCATCATTGGGTCGGCATGGGCGGTAAACCGGGCATTGATGACAACGGCGGTACAAAGGACAGCGCCGAGTTCCAGTGGATGTGAAAGAGGAAGCGTTCCGATCATGAGGGATTTACCGACCGCTGCGGAATAACGGTTGAAGAAAGCGGGAATATGATAGAAATACCGCGCAAGAGCCACTTTTTTCAAACCGGCTGCGCACGCCAGTTTTTCAAGGGAATCGGGCCGAAAATCGTAGAGGTGAGTGGTGTTCAGATACAACCCGAGCTCTTCGGTCGTACATTCCGCAGCGAGCGGAGCAAGGGGCAGTTCCACAAATATATGGCCGTGCGGGGATAACAGCCGTTTACAATGTTCGAGAACCCCGACCGGGTCATTCATGTGTTCGAGCGAATGGGAAAGAACGATACAATCGAATTTTTCCGCATCCGGGTCAAGGTCGAGAATATCTTTTCGCTCCAGCTCGATATGACGGGTTTCTCTGGCTTTCCGCACCGAAAATTCACTGTATTCCAGTCCGCGTATCTTCCAGCCGTGACTGCGGAAAATTGCAAGCAGCACACCATCCGAACTGCCCACTTCCAGGATACTCTTCCCCGGTTCGGAACCTGTCCTGCCGATGATACGGTGCATGAAAAGATACTGGCTCCATGCCCGTACCTGCGAAAACCGCGAGCGCAGCTTATAAATCAGCCCGCTGTTTTCCGGCGCGGAATAATAATTTTCCGTATAGAATTTTTCGAGTTCGGCGGGTGCGGGCTGAGCGCCGAGGAAATAAAGCCTGCAGGATTCGCAGAAATAAACAGTCCGCTGAAAATCAAATATCGTATTGATTCCTGCAGGCGTCGGAGAGTCGTGAGAATTACAGAGAATGCACTTCTCTTTTTGTTCACTGTCGGATGGTCCGTTCCCATTACCCATTTTGCACGACACTATGGAAATCCTTCCCGATAGAGGGAGAACATTCTCTTACCTGAAAATTTCCTCATTGATAAAATCAGGTCTGGGATTCGGAGCTTTCCAGTCTTCGGGCAGATCGGCCACCCGTATCAGTTGTCCGTTGTGTTCGAGATGAGATTTGAATGCAGTCAGGAATATACGGGTCTTCTGAAGGATATAATCGTAGCTCCACTGCATTTTCCGGGTCTCGAACATGCGCTGCATGGCAAACACGGTGGGGAAGAAATAGTAATAGAGACGGTTGGTGAACTCGCCCTTTTCCCAGTTGCACACAACATCCCACCAGCCTCCCCGGTAGTAGATGCGCATACCCGCATTCGAGTCCTGGCCGGCAAGAATGTGCTGCGTGGCTAAAAACGGCTGGGTTTGTTTGCCAGCGCCTTCGAATGAAATGCCGTTATACTGGAGCGAAATAACTCCCCAGTTCATCTTGGTATAGCCCTTCCCCTCGCTGCTCCACCAGCCGTTCGCCTGAAAGCCCGCCTTATCCACATCCATCCCGAGAGCCGCAAGGAGGAAATATATCCCGTGAACGCCGTGGGCAGGATATTCCGACCCGTCATTTTCCGAATTTACCGCGAGGATGGTTTTCCCTTCCTTGAGAAACTGCTCGACTTTCGCTCTGGCAACCTGTACTTCTTTTATGCATTCGTGGGCGTCCGAACAGAGGATGGGAGTGTTGTGCGCCCTGGCTGTTTCCACCATCATTCGAGCATCTTTCATGGAAAGGGCGAAAGGACGGTTGATGAAACAGGGGATGCCCGCTTCAAGATAGGGCTTTGTGAGCAGATGCCACCATGAACACTCGTAAAATCCTCCGAAAATCATTCCGTCGACCTTGCCGACCATGTCATAATAATTTTTCACTATCTCGCATTTGTATTTATCTGCGAAATCCTTTGCAACTTCAGGCCGTGAATCCCAGCAGTGAGTGATGAGCATCCGTGTGCTGCGCATCGGCCAGATGTCGGGGAAATTCGGATTTATTTCCGGGCCCCAGAGTGTCGGGATGTGGCTGTACTCTCCGATACCGATAACGCCGATTTTAAGCAGTTCTACTGTAGGATTGGTATTTGGCATAAACGTACCTTTCTTCATAAATCATTTACCATTGAGCGCTGGACGAATAATGAAAGTATAAAAAATTGAGTTAAGAAGTCAACAGGGAAACTCAATCATTTTCATTATAATAGGAAAAAATGCATTTGTTTGTTTCTCGCTTTTCTCCTCACATGGAGCGTCTTTCATATTATTTGAAAATTCTCTCGTCAATCCAGTCTTCGTAGGGACTGGGGGCATGCCAGTCATCTGCGAGATCGTCGACCGGGATCATCGCGCCCTGATGTTCAAGGTGTGATTTGAAAGCGGTAAGGAATATTTTCGTCTTCTGAAGAATGTAGTCATGGCTCCACTGCATTTGTTTTGTCTCGAACATACGCTGCATGGCGAGAACTGTCGGGAAGAAGAGGTAGTAGTAACGCGGGAAATAATTGTCTCCTTCGGTGTGTTCGTGAGCGATGTCCCACCATCCAAGGTCATGGTAAAGACGGAATGTTACATCCGCCCTCGGCCACTGCTGAATCTGGGATACAATAAACGGCGTCTTCGATTCGCCTTTCCCTTCGATCTTGACCCCACGGTATTGAAGGGTAAGCTGGGCAAAGTGCTGAACGGTTGCGGAGGGTGTTTTCTCTTTCCACCAGCCGTCGGCCTGGTAGCCCGCTCTCTCCACATCCATGCCAAGCACCGCAAGGAGGAAATAGAGCCCGTGAACCCCGTGCTGGGACCATTCTCCCGATGCATTCGTGGAGTGCGCCCCGAAAATTGCCCGTTTCTGGGATAGGAGTTCTCCTACCTTTGCCCGCGCGACAATTGCCTGCTGGATATATTCACGCTCGTCGGTACAGAGGATGGGGGCGTTATATTTTTTTGAAAGCTCCACCATGTATTTCGCATCTTTCATGCTGTATGCGAAAGGCCTGTTTATGTAACAGGGGATACCCGCTTCAAGATACGGTCTGGTAAGTTTCGGCCACCACTTGCATTCGTTGAATCCTCCAAATATCATGCCATCCACTTTACCAACCATGTCATAGTAATTCTTCACCGCCTCGCATTTATATTTGCCGGCGAAAGCCTGCGCCAGTTCCGGACGGGAGTCCCAGCAGTGTGTAATGAGCATACGGGTTGTTCTTCCCACAGGCCAGGATTTGTTCC
>JBAYHX010000154.1:0-7515 GCA_041665965.1 Candidatus Latescibacterota bacterium | reverse complement strand
GAAGAAAATATTGTTCTCGAAAAGAACGGTGTCTATGTTGCGGATGGTCAGACCGGCGGTATCGGGATTGAAATCGCGGACAGCGCTTTCTATAGCTTCTATCGCATTTTCCTCAAAACAGAGATCGAGGATTCGGCATGTATGGCGGGTTTTCTTCAGCGCGTCGGACAGGTACTCAAGCCCCAGGGGAGGAACCGGGGGTGTCCGGTAACGGTTCGGATTGATAAGCAAAATTTTCATGAATTATCTTAAAAACCCTTTAAAAACTCGTTATTGAATGAAATCTCCAATTCTTTTTTAAACTCACCTTCTTGTTCCCCCCCCTATAAGATAGAGAGGGGGCAGGGGGTGAGTTTCAGCGGAAAAATACAAGCCTCAGGCTTTTCAGACCTTTGTTTTCTGTTCTTCCATCGCTGCTTTTCTCCGTGCAAGTTCATACTCAACGGCCTCTATTTCAAGGTCGATTTCATTGAGAACCCTGATAGTCGTATTTACCTGAGGATTTTCAAAAGGATCAACATTATTATGAATAAGACGATAGATTGTCCTTCCCAGAATGATATGGTGACGGTTTCGCTTATTTTTGAGCATTCCCAAACTCATTCGTATTTGTGATAACTGTACTTCGGTGGAAATATAGTGAGTGACGGAATGGACCACCCGTGCAACAGAAGGCTGATTCAATAATTTTCCGGACAGACGCCCGGAGATGGTGAATATATTTGCCATAAATACCTCAGTCTAAGATCAAAAACCTAAAATATAAAACGCCCCGAATATTTTCAGCGGTACCGTTTTCCGGGATTATCCCCGTGAGTAACCGTTACTACCCTTTCCATGAGTAAAATATATCCGTTGCGCCGGATACTGACAAGGAGAAAGTCTGAAGAAGATGTCAGGATGAATTTTTCTTGTCTTTTTTGCTGATATGTTAAAGATTGTATCAAAAGAGTACAAATGACATAATTATAGCCTGGATAGAGTATAAAATGTATTTAATGAAAAGAATTTCTCGCAGCTCTGCTTCGGGGTAAAAGCTTACAAGAAAAGCAGCTGGAACTGAAACAAAAGTTCCCTTTCTGTCCTTCGGACATTCTTCCCCCGGAAGGGGGCAGGATAAACTCGATACGTCACTGTTTTTCTTCCTCAAGCGGAATGTGAATGACCATTACCACATTGAACGCGGCAAAAGAGAGATACTGGAAGCGTTGGAGGCAATACGGAAAAGTGGAATGGAGCCTCTCGGCGAAAAATGAACGGAGCACAATTCTGTTGAATTCTAAGCAAGAAGTTCGTAATTTACAAACGAAAAGTATTCTTGAAGATGTGCCACGGTATACTATGCAATTCACACCATGTCGTTGTGATGATTATGATTTTGCGGCTAACCCGGCCTTTTTCTATTTCTCCGGTAACTTATTCCTGAATTGAAAGGTAAAAAATGCCTATAATACGCCCGTTCAAAGCTTTACGATATGACACGGAAAAAGCGGGTGACATACAAGATCTCGTTGCGCCTCCCTATGACATTATTTACGATGAGTGGCGTAACCGGTTGTATGCCCGGAATCCTTATAATATAATCCGTCTCATCAAAACCAAAGACGAAGCTGAAGCTGGCGAGGAGCCGGACAAATACAAACGCGCCGCATCGTATTTGTCATCGTGGATGGAAAAGAGAGTATTACGGAGAGAGGATGTTCCCGCCTTATATGTTCGTTCGGAAACCTTCGAAGTCAACGGTCAGTCGAAAACAAGGTATGGTTTTGTTGGGCTTGTCCGACTCGAAGAGTTCGGGCAGAATATCTTCGCCCATGAGAGAACCCTTTCAGGGCCGAAAGTCGACAGACTCAATCTGGTCAAAGCAACTAAAAGCAATCTCAGCCAGGTTTTCGGAACTTTCCTCGATCCCGGGCAGGAAGTTCAAGAGTGCATTCTGAAAGTGTCATCGCGTACCCCTGATATTTCTTTTCACGATGAGCAGGGCATTCAAAGAAAAATGTGGATTCTGAAAGATACCGAAACAATACGGTATATTCAGGAAAAGATGCTGGAGCGTGCGGTAATCATCGCCGATGGCCATCACCGGTATGAGACTGCTCTCGCTTACCGTGAATTGATGGAACCCCAGCGTAAACAGAAAGATGAACCTTTCGACTATATTTCAATGTATTTTTCAAGTATTGATGCCCCTGGAATGACAATTCTTCCCACACACCGTAAAGCAGGGGGAATGCAGTCATTCGACAGTGATACGTTTCTCGATAAACTGTCGGTTGACTTTGAAATAGAATCCCCTGAAGGGAAAAGCATCAGTGAGATTCTCCAACTCATGAAGGAGAACTCTGCATCCACAACAGTGATAGGCGTCTATTCCGACGGGAAGTTCAAGATAGCCCGTTTGAAACATCCCGGCATTCCCAAGGACTTGGATGTGGAAATTCTGCATAGCATGATTATCGAGAAAATTCTCAATATCAGCCGGGAGGATGTCGCTTCGGGCAAATTTATTCAATTCTGCCAGAGTGCTGAACATGCTGTGGAAGATGTAGACCAGCGTAAAGACCAGATAGCCTTCTTCCTTAATCCCATACGGCCGGAAGAAATGTTCCCCAGGGTGACCAAGGGAATACGCATGCCCCAGAAATCAACCTATTTCTTCCCGAAAACCATTTCCGGGCTGGTTATGTACAAGATTGACAGGGAATCGCTGGGGTAAATATAATTCTCACAAAGTTCGCAAAGAAAAAAGAAATTTTTGACAGGATTAACGGGATTAACAGGATAGAATTAAAAAAGAAAATACGCTTATCGAGATTAAACAGCACTTGTATTTATTCATAACGCTTTTTAACTCACCCCATGTCCCCTCTCTTGCAAGCAATAGAGGGGAAGACCCGTATATGTATGATTAATAATTTGTTATGAAAATTCACAAGGTTTTTAATCGCCAGTTCATATGGGGTGAATGAGTCTTTATCTGTTCCTTTTCCTACCTTCGCTGAGTCAAATAGATAAGCTTAAAAAATATATAATCTTGTAAATCATGAGCTAATTGCAAAAGTCGTTTTGGAAACGAAATAAAGATAAGTTTTATTACTTCAGCCCCCTAACCCTCAATCCCTTTCCCCCAAAGGGGGCAAGGGAAGTTGTTACTCCACGTGTGTTCCTGCCCCCTCCGGGGGAAGGATGTCCGTAGGACAGAAAAGGGGCTGCCTTAAAAAAAATACTTTTGCAATTAGCTCTCATGTCTGACATTATTTCCGTTCTTTATTGACTTTGCGAACTTTGTAAGAAAAAATTCTTTGCGTCTGTCTCCTTTTTCTTCTTCCGGGATTTCTATGTACGACGATTTTTCCGCCTTCAAAGAGGAACTCAAAAGCCGTATCGATATAGCCGATGTCATCGGCGAGTATGTAGATTTAAAAAAACGCGGCTCGGCCACGATCGGCCTGTGTCCTTTCCACAATGAAAAGACCCCATCGTTCAATGTGAATCGTGAGGGGCAGTTCTATTACTGCTTCGGGTGCGGTAAAGGCGGTGATGTATTCAGTTTTCTCATGGATATCACCGGCATGAGTTTCCTTGAAGCCATCGAGCAGCTTGCGGAGAAAGCCGGCCTTGAGGTGCCCCGTAAGGAATCGTTCAGTCCTGGCGCAAAAGAAGAAACAGACAGGATCATCGCTGCAAATCTTGCCGCCGCCGAATATTTTCACCGTACCCTCTCTTCCGATCAGGGAAAGGCGGGAATGGATTACCTGCTCGGCCGCGGTCTTACAGCCGATACCATAAGGACATTCCGTCTTGGATTTGCTCCGGAGGACTCTGCGGGGCTTGTCGCCTTTGCAAAAAAGAAATCGGTGCATCCCGATGCCCTCGCGTTAGCCGGTATCCTGATGCCCAGCAGATACGGCGGCCCACCGTTCAGCCGTTTCGGGGGGAGAGTAATCTTTCCGATTATCGACCAGGCTGCAAGAATCATCGGATTCGGGGGGAGAATCCTCACAGGTGAAGGCGCAAAGTATGTGAATTCACCGGAATCTCCCGTATACCATAAAAGCCGGGTTCTTTTCGGTCTCCATCAGGCAAAAACCGCTATCAAAAAACTACGTACTGCCGTTGTGGTGGAAGGGTATATGGATGTTATTTCTCTTCACCAGGAAGGGATAACCAGCGCCATAGCCTCTTCCGGCACTTCTTTTACCTCCGAACAGGGAAGGATGATAGCCCGTATGGCAAGGTCCGCCATCCTTCTTTTCGATGGCGATAGTGCGGGGATTTCCGCCGCTGTCCGCGGGGTCGATAACCTTCTTGCCACAGATCTCAACATTGGAGTTGTCGTTCTCCCGGAGGGGCACGATCCCGATTCTTTCGTCCGAAAGAATGGGGCGGAAGCTCTTCAAAAACTTCTTGACAGTCCGCAGGACATATGGGAATTCAAACTTCAGTCTTTGGCGAATAATGCGGCGGATACAAAAGATAAAATAAAACTGGCGGGGGAAATTGCAGATTCCATTTCCCTTATCACCGATGCTCTCAAACGTGATATCTATATCAACGATCTTTCTTTCAAAATCGGAGTTGAAAGAGATTCGATGAGAAAAGCTGTTGACGGTCGTATAAAAAAAAGGACCAGCCGCATCGAACCGGGAGAAAGGGAACATTCCAGCCAACAGGTCGGAACAGTAGATAAACGCAGTCTGCTGGCTGCGGTTCTTCACTATCCCGATCTCGGACGACGCCTAATGGAAGAGGTGGGATCCGATCCTTTTGGGCATCCAAAAATAAAAGCAGTGGCGGATATACTGTTTCACCGTATGGTCGAGGGGCTCGATGTTTCACCAACGGCGCTTATGAGTGTAATAGATGATAATGAAACCAAACAGCTTATCGCAGCTGTGGCGATGATAAATTTGGACAGGGAAACGGCAGAAAAATATATCGCCGACAATCTGCCGCCGTTCAATGAGCATGAAATCCGTGCTAAAATCGAAGAATTACGGCAACTGTATGGGCAGGAAAAGAATCCGAAGAAAAAAGAAAATTTGAGAGTACAGCTCATCCACTGCCAAAGTATGTACCAGAAGTTGAAAGGGAATTCCACAAATTAGCGTCCTGTTAAAAAAACATGGCTAATTGGGGAAAAAAAGGCAGAAAATACCTCTTAAAGTATTGACATTGTAATCCGCATTTTATATTTTACTAAACTTAAGAACTGCCGAGTTCCGGTGTAACTCAATGGCAGAGTGAGCGGCTGTTAACCGCTAAGTTGTAGGTTCGAGTCCTACCACCGGAGCCAGATTAAAATCCGCCAGCTTTGGCGGGTTTTTTTGTTCATACAAAATCTTTTTTATGATATTTTTTAACGTCCTGTCGTTTTCCCTGTATCCACACCGCTTGTTCCTTTCCTCACATCTCACTCTATTATACCTTACTTTGTCCCGATAGTCACTCCGGCTGTTCTGACATCGATGGGCTGTATGCCGAGTTTCAGCGCCGGAGAACCGGATTTGAAACGGTAATCGCCGTTTCCGGGATTTTTCAGCATAGGGTCTGTAAATAAATTATTGTCTCCGGATTCGAGTGGAATGGTTTTCATGACAGTATATTCAATTTGCCGGCTTATATTAGTTTTCCCGGTTGTACTGTAGATTATATTGTTGGACATGGAGGTGATACCTGTAGCGTCGAAGAATGGCCAGACAGCTTCAGGGACACCCTTTTTCATCTCTTCAGGAGTTTTTTCACCTGTTGGAGTCTGAAATGTAATCTCTTTTGCAATAAGAATGTTTTTTTCGAATGTCATTCCGAAAGAACGTGGAAATGAGAGTGTTTGATTCCCTTCGTCAATGAAAACATTGTTCCTGATGAAGCAATTGAGCGTCATGTGATTATGGGTAGGCCACATCGTATTAACCGCAATGTTGTTCTCGACGATACAACTATCGGCCTTTTCATCCATATAATAGGCATGGGCGGGCCCATGGCCACGGCTGCCCCTTACAATATTCCCACGAACAATTATTCCCTTGCTCCCGCCAAAATAAATGGCTGCGCCATCGTTCAGTACTGTCATGGTTTTCGTGAAAGTATTGGATTCGATGATCGAATAATTGCCGCCATAACAGATAGCGCTGTATGGAGTATCATACAACTCATTGTGGCTTATGAGATTGTTGTCTCCGCCCCCGGAAAGAGCAATAGCGCTTGGATAAATCAATCCCACATCGTGCAGGGAAGTCTGAGAAATCTCTATGGCTTTTCCATTGAATTGTACACCGCCCGCTCCGGTATTGAAGATTTTACAAGCGTTTATCATAAGACTGTCGCCGGCGGCTTTTATTCCCCATCCGCCGACGTTTTTGATTGTGAGATTTTCAAAACGGCAGTGTGCGAGGTTGCTGCCTGAAATCGCGCCATCGAACATATACGCTCCGAATCCTCCCGAAACAAGAGGAGTGGTTGTCGAGGATATCGTAAGGCCTTCGAGCGTTATGTTTCTTGTTCCTTTTTCGAGCTTGAAAACATATTCGGAGACCGGAGCGATAATTTTTATAGTGTTGATATCTTCTCCGGGGAGAGGCCAGTAAACAACCCTGCCGTTCGTCCGGTCGAGATACCACTGACCGGGTTTGGACATACCTTCGCGTATATTCCAAACAACATAGGTTTTAGCCTTTTCGAGCCAATCTCCAAAGCTTCCCGGGGGATGCCCGGACGGATTTGAGAATTTCACTGTTTGCGTTTTTTGATCAATGCCGGCCAGGCCGACCATAGATTCGTCCCACGCATGGTAAATGGTAAGCTCGGCATTGTTCACATCGAGCCATGGCCCCAGGTCGCCCTTTTTATACCTGAGTGTCTTGAGTTCCTCCTCGGTTGGTTTTCTCTGCCAGCCTCCTCCGGTCGTGCTCATCCACCGCACATTGAATTCGCTGAGATGGGTAAAGGCGCCCTCTTTCGGAAGACGGGCACGGTTTCTCATTCTATCATTGACTATCAGGCTTCTGAAATCCCATGTGCGCTCTTTGACCCCCTTCAGCGGCGCTGTAAAGAAATTACCGTCCTTTTCCCATCCTGTGACCTGACGGCCTCCATACAGGACAGGTATTTCTCCGGGTGCGGCTTTGATTTTCAGCCCGGAATCCTGGGGGCAAAGATGGATAAGGACTTCATAATAATCTCCTCCCGAAAGTATAATTTCCTTTTCGATGCCGGGTTTCAGCTTCCGTGATTTTTCGATGGCCGCTGCGACGGTTTTAAGCGGTTTGTCTTTTGTTCCTTTGGATAGATCGTCGCCGCGGGGTGAGACATAGAGGGAAGAAGATCTGTTTCCGCATCCGACACAAGTCAGAAGAACCGTGATGATAATAATGCCCGTGCATGAAAACGAATTATTGCTCCGGTGATTAAATATGTGAACAATCAGCATAAGATATATATGGGTGTTTGAAGTAATTTTTCACATGCTTTGAATGTTTTTGCAAAGTACTCATAAAAGAGCGAGTTTTCTTT
>JBAYHX010000153.1:0-7611 GCA_041665965.1 Candidatus Latescibacterota bacterium | reverse complement strand
TTGTAGATGCCTATACAAAAAGGATAATGGTTCGTCATGGCATGATTGACGAAGAATGCAGTTATGAAGAACTTCAGGAATATTTCACGGATGCGCTCGACACCGATCCTTTTTTTTATAATGAATTCCATGCGCTTCTCTGTCTGACCGGAGCCAAATTCTGCCGCAAAAAACCTTTATGTGACCAATGTCCCGCGCTGGGAATACTGGGAGAACCAACTTTATGAAGTGGAAAAAAATGTCTTTTCTGGCCCTTGGGCATTTCGCATCCGATTTTTATCCGGGCCTTCTCGCTCCGCTTCTTCCGCTTCTGACCACCCAGTATGGCTGGACTCTGGCGCAAACCGGTGTTCTTGTCATGATTTTGAGTATTTTCGCGAACGCCATGCAGCCTGTTATCGGGCTTTTGAATGATCGTTATCCTCTAAAATCTTTTCTCTGGCTGGGGCCGATGCTTTCCGCAATCCCGTTCAGCTTCTTTTTTTTCAATACAGATTTTGAGGTTTTGACTATTACGCTTGCGATAGCCGGACTTGGTGTCGCCATGTATCACCCGGTGGGAGCAGTTGCGGCTGGTTATGGGGCTGATGAAAACAAACGGGTAGTGACTATGGCATTCTTTTCTTCAGGAGGGTCTGTTGGTGTTACCGCAGCGCCGCTTGCCATGGTATTGATCATTAATGTAATAGGCATCAAATACATGCCTCTTGTAGTTCTTCCCGCCTTTTTGATGATGTTTTACTTCCTGTACGACAATGATATCGTAGTAAGCGAACATAAAGGTCATACGATGAGAGAAATGATTTCCTCTCTATCGGATAATTTCGGCGAGCTTACAATACTCTGGATGATTTCCGGATTCAGAGCCATGGTATATGGCATTGTAGGAAATTTTCTGGCGCTTCTTCTGATCGCCAGAGGATATTCTTATGCGGTAAGCGCTTACTTTTTGTCAGCTTCTCTTCTTGCCGGGATTGTCGGCATGTTTATCGGGGGACACCTCAGCGACCGTCATGGTAAACGTAAAATAATGGCTCTCAGCCTGTTTTTATCTGTTCCTTTATTTTATGGTTTCAGTTTTACTACTGGGCCTCTTTCAATCGTATTTATGCTCCTCGCTATGGTTAGTCTGACTGCAACACTGCCGGTAAACATTGTACTTGCGCAGCGTGCAGCCCCAAAACTTCCCGGCATGGCTTCATCTCTGGTTATGGGGCTTTCATTTATGTTCGGAGCTGTTGCCGCACCTCCATTCGGCGCTTTGGCCGACCGTATCGGTATTGAAGCAGCCATGAACTGGGTATTTATTGTCCCGATAATCGGGGGTTTGGGTGTATTGTTTTTGAAACATGAGTGAAATATCTGAAATCTGAATCAAATTATTTTTTCTTCACCGGATCTTTTACCACCACCAGATTCACCTCATACCCACCCTCAAGCTTCTCGACAGGCGTTTCGGGGTAGCGAAGTTCCTTTATCCTTTTCCCTTTTTCACTCGTCCAGTCTTTGACCGGAATATTACAGACAAGATACAGATAACCGTCATTACCGATTTCAATACCCTGACAATAATCCGGGAAACGTCCGTCCTGAAGTTGAATTGGCCCGTGGTCTGTGTATTTCCGATTGGGAATGTCGTAGGTAATCAGGCGAACAGGGTCGGCGACAGTCTTTTTGTTTCCCTCGAAACCTGGCGCTGCACCGTTCACATAATATATCGTGTGACCGTCCGGAGAAAGTTCGAACGCCAGCGAAGCGCGCATAAGCTCTCCCGTTTTCCTTACTGTACCAATAGCGATACGGTCGATCACTTCAAAGCTGGCTTTTTGCGGGTCCCAGGAAAAGAGATGTTCACCCCAGAATGTATTTCCATAGAAACACTGTTCAACCTTATTCCACCGTATAGATCGCCATTCGACCTGGCTTTCGGGAATTCCAGGCTCGTGGACTTTTAAAATCGGATGGTCTAAACTCTGTTCCATGAGAGTTTCGATCGCGTCAAGGGAAAAATTGTAACGATTGATAGTGGAATCCATATTGAACCAATAAACATTTCCATCGCGTGAGTCTATTCCCAGCGAACGAGGCACCCCGCCGGATTCAATCTTATCCTTGTAACTATGTCCGACAACAGAAGTGCCAAAAGATTTTTTTGTTTTGGATGGGATGTCGTAATAAATAAATATAGCGCTTGGCCATGTGAGGGCGTAGAGACGCTTCCGCTTCTTGTCCATTGAAAGTGAGACCAGGCCTTCTTCCGCTTCACCAATACCCAGATCTTCGATTTTCCCGGTAGAGAGATCATAACTTACAAAATGACCGCCGGGGTAAGGTCCGTGATCTTTTGTTCCTCCTCGTTCATAGAAACCCACATGAGTGCCGAACCACAACTTGCCATCATCCTCAAAAAGATCGCAGTGCACTCTTCCCTGAGGAATATTTTTTGTTCCGTCCTCACCGAGAGCTTTTCCGATATCAGCCACAGTGTCCACTTTGCCTGTGCGGGGATTGTAACGGAAAAGATTAACATGGCTTGAGCGATGGTGTGTGCAAATAGCATAGTATACATTTCCATCCGAAGCATGAATGATGGCATGATAATTTGAATCGCCCTGGGGAAAGTTGCATTCTATGATTTTACCGGGAACATGACCTTTTTTATATTCAGCGAATGGAGCGGAAGACATCTGGGCTATCGCTCCTGAACAGAGAAACATAACTATCGGAACACACATATATCGAAAGAGAATTCGCATGGATTAACCCTCAAACATTATTCCGGTAAACCGGTAAAGAAATAAATTGTTTTTTTTTGAAAGAGAATCAGGCTGCGTATGAATATGTCATCGCGCCTGATATTTCGGATTCAGATTTTTGATCTCAAAATCCTGCTCTGGTAACACTCCATCTCAGCCATTCGAAGTATCCATTTGTAGCGCCGCCCCAGTTGTAGCTCATGTAATATTTAGGATACCAGCCGTGCTTATTCATTTCCTCGACCATCTGCGCCGAGAATGAACCGTACATAATGCAGTTGATGAGCGAGCCGACAAGTCCGATTTTGTTTGTATGCCCGGGAATTGAAAAGAGACCGTAACCCTCGGGGCTCAGGTTATCGAAATAAACATCTGCGATGGATTTAAGAACTTTCTGGTTGGAGGGTCCCATAGCGATGACAAGGGCGCCTTTATCTTTTGCATTCCGTGCTACCTGAACCATTCTTGAATCAGTGCTGTCAGAAACTTCCGCGACAAATACAATATCACCTTTTTTCATTTTATCGGAAGGAAAATAATTTGTGAGTGTCAGCCCCATAGAGGCTCCGGAGGCATCACAAAAAACACTTTTCGGAGAAGATTCTACCCACATATGCCCCCCCTTGCCGATCATTACAGCCACTTTCGACGCTGTAGACCAGATGAGCTTTTTCTGAGAGGCGTTAATAGTATTCAGACGTTGTACAAGAATATTATAATACTTCGAAGCGTATTCGAGGGGAGGAGCGTCCGGATTCTTCATCTTGTTTGATACTTCCGACACAGTAAGCCAGTATAGTGCGATCATGAAATTTCCGGTTCCTGCGCCGACTTTCATTTCCGGGATATAAGGCATATTGACAAGCCCGATCTGTCCCGGCATGTGAGAGTCGAAAACCTCATCGGAAATATCTTCGAGTTCCAGATTCTGATAATTGGGTTTTTTATCCATATTATCTTGTGCGGAAAATGATTTATGACGGAAATAAGCGTTGGTTACTCCGATTATATACACACCTCTTTTATGGGCTGCCACTGTCTGCTCGTTAATGAAATTGGTAACAAGCATATCGCCTTTTTCGAGTTTATCGATTGTTGCTTTCTGTCCGCTGAATTCCATAGCGGTAATCATGCCGTTTTGAGGAAGGCAAACGAGATTTGGATCAACTTCATAGATGTTTGAATGTCCTGCTGTACAATCCCATACAACGGTTTTCCCGGAACGAAGCGTTTGCGCAATCCGAACGGACATTTTTTCTATAGTATCTTTTTCGCTGTTCCACATGGTGTTAATTACACGGACAGATTCAGAATAATACTCTGTACCGAAGTCCATCTTCTTTGCGACCGTTGTTTGAGCATATACCGATACACCGCCTGCGACCATAAGTGAAGCGAAAATAATTCCTGCCGCCAGTTGCCTTACGTTCATTTTGCTCTCCTTCCCTTATTTTTTTTGAAAGCCTAAGACTTTTCTTTTCAATTCCATAAAATGGAACTATTTTTTACTCATTGCAAGAAAAAGCATAAATATGATTGAAAGAATTCTCCGCGAGGGGAAATAATCCACAGGGGAAGAATATGAAAAAGATAATGGGAGTTGTAGGTAGTCCTCGAAAAAATGGAAATACCCATATCCTTGTTTCAACTATTCTTCAGGGAGCACAGGAATCAGGTAACGAAACGGACATCATCTTACTCGGCGATCATAAGATAAAGGAATGCACCGGCTGCCATGCCTGCTGGAAAGGTCGTATCTGCCCCCGTCATGACGATATGAACGATCTTTATTCTCGTATCATCGAATGTGACGCCCTGATTCTTGGCACACCGGTTTACTGGTTTGGGCCAACTGCATTGATGAAAGCTTTCATTGATCGTTTTGTATACTTCAATTGCCCTGAAAATCGTGCTAAAATCACAGGTAAGCCCGTGTTACTTGCAATACCTCTTGAAGACGAGAATCCCGACACCTATACCCCTGTGGTAGAATTTTTCAGAAAATCAATCGATTACCTTCATATGAATCTCGCAGACATGATCATCGCACCGGGAGTCGGTAGAAAAGGTGAAATAAGGGAGCAGGCAGAAAAAATGAAAGAGGCGGGGGAGATGGGGAGGAGGATTGGCCTCGATTTATTGAAATGAAATGGATCTCCGAGTAATATTTTTAATTAAATCGGCACAATCGGATTTGATTTCCAACCATAAATGATCATGCGGTCTGAGTTCTCGTTGTATTCTTCTCCCCGTATCGAGCCGCATACCTGACTGAATATCAGTCCGGCTTCTTTCAGCATAACAAGCATTTCCTCGATACTATAGAGACGCACCGATTCATGAAATTCATTTTCACCGTTTCCGGAACGGATGATAATGGTTTTTTCGACTCGTTTACTGGTTGTATCGAGATGTCTTTTTTCCACAACAGTCAATCCATTTTTTTTCTTGACAGTTTCGGGGAAAAGTCCGTTAATAATTTTTTGCGGATTGAGATAATCAATATAGAATTTCCCGCCATTTTTAAGAAGCCGCGCGATTGTTTTAAGCAAATCCAGATTTTCCCTGTCCTCAAAATATCCAAACGAAGTAAAAAGATTGAGCACTGCATCGAATATCCCGTCACAGAAAGGGACAACCCGCGCATCAGCGAGAATATAGTGCGGGTATCCGACACCTTCATGAAGTCCATTACAGGCTTTGCGAAGCAGGGTGAGGGAATAATCGAGGCCGATGACACGATATCCTTTTTGTGTGAGGAAATGATCATGCCTGCCCGATCCGCAGCATAAATCCAGGATAAGATCATTATTTTTTAGTTCAAGAACTCTTTCAACAAATTCGACTTCGCGCTCTGCCTCTTTAGTATCACGGTGTTCATAGACGATAAGGTATTCCTCACCGAACCACCGTTTGTACCACTCCATCAGTATTTCCTCACTGTCACCGGACTTCCGATAGATGTCATGAAATAATCTTCCGCGCTTTCACCATTCATGGATATTTCAAGGTATCCGGAAGAGCCGAAAAGTACCAGCGCTGTTTTTGGAGGTACATCATTGTAATAACGCATAATCGAGCTGAAACGTTCAGTGGCAAAATATATCTCGGCACTTCTCTTTCCCTTGAACGATCGAAAAGCATGTTCGGAAATATTTGTTATCATGTTCCCGAACGAATCGATCGCCACAACTTCTCCTTTTAGAATATTCCCGTTCTGATTTACTTTTGGATATTTGAGATGTTTCATACTTAAAATTTCAGGGCCGACCTCGGAAAAATTTCGCCCCGCAGAAAGATAGGCAGCGCAGGGAGAGAAAACATCACGGCCATGAAAAGTGTTCGAAATATTTTCCATGACAAAAGGTGAATTTTTGATCTCACGAATATCAATAGGTTTTTCCTTTATCAACACGAAAGAGAAAATACCGTTATCAGGCCCCACAAATATGTAATGTTCTGTTAATATGGCAATATTTTTCCGCGATTGGCCAACCTCGGGATCTACGACTCCGACATGTACAGTTCCATGAGGAAAGCAATCATATGCCTTCCCGATGGTTATAGAAGCAGTGGTTATGTCATGTTTTGGAATTTCATGTGTTATATCGATGATCCTGGCCTGCGAATTGGCCGTGAGTATTGTTCCTTTCATAATACCGGCGTAGGGATCGCGGGTTCCGAAATCAGTTGTAAGGGTAATCAGTCCACTCAGTTCCATACTATTTTGTCCTCATGGTGAATATACCGTCCCAGTCTTCCTGGGGTGGGTTACTTAGAAATTCTGTGCATCGCTCAAGATAAAGTGCGGAGGGACCATCTGAAGTATCTATGTCCAAAGATTCTTGGAAAAGGGCAATACCTTCCTCCCATCGGCGATCCTTGTATGCTTCGATTCCCCGCTGGTAAGTTTCAATCAGGCGCTGTCTTGTTTCACTTATTCCATCAGTTTTTTTTGCAAGCACCTCGAAAATCCTTACCCCTGACTTTTTCCCTTTTACACGGATAAGGTCAAGTTCACGTGTGATGATGGAATTTTCGACCATCTGACGGGTTGCTTCGCTGCACATGATATATGTGCCGTAAACCTTGTTTGCCCCTTCAAGTCGTGAACTGAGATTTACATTGTCACCCATCACTGTGTAATCGAAAATCTCACGCGACCCCATATTTCCTATGACCATGGGGCCGGAGTTTATTCCGATGCGGGCTTTCAGTTCCGCCCGCCCTTCTTTTTTCCATTTTGCGCGCATCTCGATCAGTTTTTCCTGCATGTCGATGGCTGCATAGCAGGCTTTTAGTGCATGCTCATCGTCAGAAAGAGGAGCGCCGAATTCAGCCATGATAGCGTCGCCTTCATATTTGTCTATAATGCCGTCGTATCCCAGAATTATATCGGTCATCGCTGTAAGATATTCATTGAGCAGTTCGACCAGCTGAGTAGGGGTAAGACCTTCCGATATGGTGGTAAAACCGGCAACATCACTGAAGATAACGGTCATCACCCGCTCTTCGCCGCCCAGTTTGAGCATTCCGGGATTCTTTAAAAGTTCACCAACGACCTTACCTGGAACATAATGGGCGAACGCCCCTCGGATCACAGCTTTTTGCCTTCTCTCGGAGAGAAAATTATAGGTAACTGTACTTATATACGAGAGAAAGACGGTTGCAAATGCCGGAGCTATCACCGGGATCATGAGACGTTTTTCGGTGAAAAGCACAAGTGCAATCCCGGAATATACTATCACAATGCCGAATGATATAAAAAGACTACCGAAACCTCGGAATCGATAATTGACCACAGTTGAAAGAATCGTCATAAAAACGATGAGGATAAATATTTGTCCTTTGGATA
>JBAYHX010000152.1:0-7659 GCA_041665965.1 Candidatus Latescibacterota bacterium | reverse complement strand
TTGCAAAAGTCGTTTTATACGTAAAAAAAGAAGGCAAGTTATTAACTACAGCCCCCTATCCCTCTATCCCTTTCCCCCGGAGGGGGCAAGGGAAGTTATTGTTTCACAGTCAATTCCTGCCCCCTCCGGGGGAAGGATGTCCGAAGGACAGCAAGGGGGCTGCTTCCAACAATCTCGACTTTTGCAATTGTCTCATGATAGTAGCAAAATCAGAATAACAAGAAGCATAAGATTGCCAGATGTGCAAAAATACTAACTATACCATTTTAAAAGACAACAATTATGAATAAATATTTCCAGCGAATATTGATAAAATCTGATGAGAAACAGAAGTTGTCTGCTCTGCGCTTGTGTGGAAAAGCATAAATGATTATATTTTCAAGACATTTTATAGGCCTTTATATAATACCATGTAATTTTGCAATAAAAGGAATTTGTTTCTCAATTGATTTTATAATAACATGAGGAAGTTACTTTATTTATAGTAATAATGCCAACTATGGATTTCTAAAAATATGAATTACCCAAAAGTATTTGTAGATATCTGAAATGTGCAGGATTCAGATAATCCGGGCTGGAGAGCCAAGTGAATAAATGTTTGTATTATATAATAATTGCTTTCTTATCTATACTATTCACTGTGGTATTATGCAATTCAATAATATCATTGGGACCAAATGTGATTTCACATAAACAGTGGTCTTTAACTCCAGTCAATGTTTTTGCTGACGAAATAAAAGCCGAAAACTTTACCATCCCTTATATACTGGCTAATAATAAAGAGAATGACAATTCACAACAACAAAGTGTATCTTTTGATTATATAGTGGAAAAAATCATTTTTTCCCCGGGGTCTCAAAAGGAATATATTGAACAATTACAAAGAACTGCTACACAGCGAACGCCCTCTTTGCAAGGTAAGCACGAAAACCGGCTTTTGGCTTCTTCTAAAATAAAAGCTCGTGAAATTACTCCTGAAATGGAAGATAAATATTCGGCAGACAAATTTATACCACGTTCAATAATAAACAAAACCTTCGCGGTGGGAGAAAATCTCGTTTTTTCCCTTGATTATGGATTTTACAGCGCAGGGACTGCTACCATGTCAGTGATAGACTCATCGTTTATCAATGGAGGCTGGTGCTATCATATCCTTACCACTGCCGAATCAAACAATACCATTTCTGCTATTTATAAAGTACGAGATTCTGTGGAATCGTATATCGACACTCGGGGAATATTTTCAAGAAGGTTTGAGAAAAGTTTGCGTGAAGGCGGTTATTCTTCTAACGAAATCATCGACATATATCAGGATCGGCTTCTGGCAGTCAGCACGAAAGAAAAGAGAGCATATGTGGAAATTCCTCTGCACGTACAGGACATCCTGAGTTCATTATATTTTATCAGAACGTTCGATCTCAAAGTAGGGAAAAAGGAAACGGTTGAAGTCTATGCAGACGGAAAGGTTTATCCGCTCCAAATTTTAGTACATAAAAAAGAAAAGGTAACAGTCGAGGCAGGAACATTTAACTGTTTTCTGATAGAGCCGATACTCAAATCGGAGGGAATATTCAGCCAAAAAGGAAAGATGTTGATATGGCTTTCGGATGATAAAAATAAAATTCCTGTTAAAATGACAACCAAAATAGCTATAGGAAATATCGCCGCCAAATTAAAAATTTTAAAAAAATAGGTTGAATATTAAAAAAAATGTATAATTTTATTACGGTTTCAATTCTATGCGCACTTTTAATGATCGCAGGGTGTGGAATACAGGGTGTGTCCGTACCGAGCCGTCAGAATATCATCGAAGATTTCAATCCATTTGAATATGGTGATGAATTTGAGCGAAAGACTACCGGTGCTGAAATAAAAAGCCCGGTTGAAAATGAACATAAGCAGGTTATCGTTTCCAGTGCACCGGATGAGAAGAAAAACATTGACGATAGTTCCAAAACTGAAGAAAAACCGGTAATAAATTCCACAACTTCTGAGATAACAACAAATAGCTTTGAATATAGAGTGCAGATTGGTATATTCGAAGAACGGAAATCCGCTGACAAATGCAGGGAAGAGGCTCTTTCTAAAGTCAGCTTGAATGTGTATATTGAATTCGAAGCACCCTTTTACCGTGTTCGGGTTGGTGATTTCAAGGACAAAAAAGAAGCGGAAAAATATGTAAAAGTCATGCAGGAAAACGGATTTAAAGGGGCTTTTTGGGTTATAAAAAATATTCGCTAATCAGTAAACGAAAGGATAAGTTCATTGAAAAACCACACTCTTGGAATTGCTCTGAGTATTTTTCTAATAACAGCAGCCGGATGTTCTGGACCTGCTGTAAAGAGCATTACGAGTAGCGTACCGGCAAACAAACAACACGAAACAACTATCACGATAGCGCCTGAAGATTCGACTAATATTCAACAATATGAGCATGAAGAAGCTCTTCTTGCCCAGATTCTTGCATATTATGACAGAGTCGTTCTGGCCCACCGTGAAGGTGATTTCAGTCTTGCAGAAACTCTCATCGACAGTGCATTCGTAGTATGCGGAAAAGTCAATCTTGATGCAATTGCATGTCAATCATTAGTCTCAAGATTTACAACCACAACATCAGCGCTTGCCCGTGAATATGGAATTATCCTTAAAGAATCGTCGGAAATTGCCCAGGAAGATCCTGAGTCATGGATACCCGATCTTTCAAATTTCGAGCAGTTCAAATCGGGTCAATGGTCTTATGAAGAATTGAAGACCATTGTGAATAAAATATCCAGAAAAAGCGATGTGCCAATTGATTACAATGAAAAAATACGGGACTGGATTTACTATTTTCAAACGAAAGGCCATGATGTAATGGCAAGGTGGCAGTCTCGTGGCGGACGTTACATTCCTATGATGCAGAAAATATTTGCAGAAGAAGACCTTCCTGTTGATCTGGTATATCTGAGCATGATCGAGAGCGGTCTGACCCCACGGGCAGTATCACGGGCTCGCGCTGTCGGCCTCTGGCAGTTCATTTATACCACTGGAAAACTTTATGGCCTGGAACGTAACGAATGGATGGATGAGCGCAGGGACCCTATAAAGTCAACAAAAGCGGCCGCAAAACATCTTGGTGACCTGTTCAAACTGTACGATGACTGGAATCTGGTAATGGCCGCATATAATTGCGGGGCAGGGAGAGTGAGTCGTTCAACCCAGCAATCGGGGCTGAATGATTACTGGAGGATAGATTTACCGAAAGAAACAGATAATTATGTTCCTATGTATATGGCTGCGCTCATTATTTCAAAAGCGCCCGAAATATTCGGATTCCAGAATATCAAGAAAGAATCTCCTTATGAATTTGATACTGTTGAGGTTAGACCTTATACAAACATAAACGTTGCTGCAAAATGCTGCGGAGTAGATGCAGATATTCTGAAAGAACTTAATGCCGAATTGCTCAAAGAATACGTTCCTTTGGGAAAAGATATGTATCAGCTTAGAATTCCTGTAGGATGTAAAGACAAATTTATTGCTGAATACATCAAAATACCGGAAGAAAAAATCAATAATATCAATACAGCAAAATCTTATACGGTGAGAAGAGGGGATACGATATCCCGAGTCTCTAAAAAATTTGGCGTTTCTGTTTCATCGCTTATGGCGGCAAATAATTTGAAGAAGGGGGCAGCACTCAGAGTCGGACAAAAATTAAAAATGCCCGGAGTTTTTGAAAATGATGCAATTGCAGAAAATACAAAAAAAACTGTAGCTGAGACACATAAGGCTGAGACACGAAAGGCTGATCAAGAAACTCGTCAATATAAAGTCAAGAAAGGGGATACTCTCTTTCTTATCGCCAAATTGAACAATACTACCATCGATGCGATAAAAGCAATGAATAAACTTGGTGAATCTTTGGAACTGATGGCTGGTCAGATCATTACGATACCTGCTGCAGAAGCGCAGTCTATGCCAGAGCCTCAAAAAGAAAAGAAGACTGCTTTGACAGGTAATGAATCCGAACATATTACCTATATCGTTCAGGAAAATGATTCGCTTTATGTGATTGCTCAAAAATATGCGGTGAGTTATAAAGACATCATGGTTTGGAACAAGATTAGGAATCCCCGGAAGATAAAACCCGGCGACAGACTGCTCATCATGACTAAAGGCTGAGAGGTTCTCCCGCATCGTTCCGGGAACGGTTAACTTTTTACAAGCGCCGTTCCCTCTTGAAAATTATTACCACATGAAGAGAAATGACCCCGACTGTTAACCCAGATGCATATACCCTTCCGTTATACAACGATAATGTATAGATAGACTTGAGAGAAAATGTCTATTCCTGATTTTATAAATATATTTTTTTTATCCTTCAGGGCATAGCTGAAGGGGAGGGGGGACACATTTATTGAAATTCATACCTAAACCTTTTGTCTGGTTTTTCGCAATCTGTCTATCGGTTACCACTGTTGGAGCGGAAACTAATGGATTATCTGCCATATTTTCTTCTCCTTCCGCCGGACTTGGTGCAAACGATCTCGGTGATATGGCCTGGGATGGCCGTTCGCTTTGGGTAAGCGGATCTGGTACACTCAACAACCGTATTGGCGAAGGCAGCGGATTATATGACTGGATAACCTTTAAACAATTAGACGGATTCGGACAGGGATCAAATTCAGCCCTTGTTGCATATGGAGACACACTCATTACCGCCTGGGGATACAGCGATGAATACCTGGGAGAGCTTGTTCCCTACGGGGATGGAATTTCACTATCCCTTAACAGGGGAACAACCTGGAAGCATATCACGGTAAAAGATCTGTTCCCTGACCGCGCAGCGTTGCAGAATCCCGGAAGATATACCACCACATACGATATTGTTTTATCACGGGGAATCATCTGGTGCAGCACCACATCGGGTTTTCTTCTTAAAAGCACCGATATAGGAAAATCCTGGACAAACATACTGCCAAATAACGAAACGCTCGATCTGACGAATCCGAATCATCATGCACAGTGTCTTGATGCCTATAGCGATACCCTTTGGGTGGGGACATTTCAGGGAATAAATGCAAGTTTTGACAGGGGAAAAACCTGGACAAATCATTCATGGACTGCCGCTAATTCAGGAAGCCTTACCGATCAGAAGCCGGGAAACTGGGTATATGCAATCGAGCATAAAGTGGTTGGCGGGAAAACTCATCTATGGGCGGGCTGCGACAGTTACATCTATACGAACCTTGGACAGTATGGGATTTGTCATACAGATGACAATGGTAAAACATGGCAGTATAAGACAACCAAATTCAATGCATGGAATTTTGCATTTGGGCACAAGGGTGCGAGCGATCCGGCTGTTAGCGACTCAACTGTTTTTGCAGCTTCTGATTCCGGTCTGGTATTTTCAAACGACCTCGGCGGTCACTGGGAAGTGATGGATATACGAGAATCAGATCAACGGTATTGGAAAAGCGGTGAGATGGTTTCAGCTGTAACGGTAGTGAATGATACGCTTTGGGCTGCCAGTGTCAATGGTCTTGCACGTACCACGGACTGGGGTAAAACGTGGAAGATATTCAAAGGAATAACCAGGGTAAAAACACTCGACACCGGGGAAAAGGATGTCGGAATTTCGACAGTTTTTGAAAATGTAAAAACATATGCATTTCCAAATCCTTTTTCACCTTCCCGAAGCGATGCCGATTACTCAAAGACCAGAATAAATTACGCTTTGAAAAAAGACGCCCGCATCTCTATTTCTATCTATGATTATCAGGGAAGACTGCTTCGTGACCTTGTCAGTGATGTGTTGAGAACAGGAGGAAGCGAATATCAGGAAATATGGGATGGCAGAGATAAGGACAATTCCCTGGTTCCAAACGGGGTTTATTTTTACAGGATAAAAACTCAACAAGGGGATTCTGCCCGTGGTAAAATCATGGTTCTCGACTGAACGAACATATATTCTCAGTGTCCTTGTAGTGGTCTCTTTCAGTATATGTTTGTTGCCAAAAACTGCTTTCACGGCGGAAAAATATTCACCATGGGCCGGCGAATTTCTGCGCATGGGAGTTGGAGCAAAAGCTATGGGCATGGGGAATGCCTACAGCGCGATAGAGGGCGATATTTTTAGTTCTTATTATAATCCTGCCGGTCTCGCAGTCATGGATGGGCGTCAGCTGGCAGTTTCGCAGCGATATATGAGCATGGATCGTTATATGACTCATCTTGCTTTCGGAAGCAGAATAGGACCGGATGCAGATTTTGCTTTTTCCTGGATTGGCGCCGGAACCGACGACGTCCAGGGAAGGGACCTTAACGGGAACAAAACCGGAATTATCAAAGACAGCAGGAATTCATTTGCTATCTCATTTGCCAAAAGCATGGGGGGAAAGATCTCTGTTGGCCTGAATACCAAAATCAGCCTTTGGAAGCTGGCGGGTGAGGACGCCAAGGCGATCGGTTTTGATGGCGGCATTATTTTCCGTCCTGTTAAGAACATTACAGCGTCATTTGTTGTACGTGACATCAACAGCCGTTTTACCTGGAAGAGCGAGAGATGGTCGGAGACAATCAGCGGCGCAGATGGTCAGCCGATGGAAAAAGAGGACAAACTGCCTCTCTATTACACAGTGGGTATGGCGTATCGTTCTTTCGATGATAAACTTATTATTTCTGCAATGACTGAATCTGTGCAGGATAACCCTACCGGATTCGACTTTGGAGCAGCTTATAAAGTAATGAAGGCATTTACCCTGCGAGGAGGTATTTATAATTATACACCCTCAGGAGGTTTGGATGCAGGATCCCTGACTGTCGGATTCAGTTTACAGGTAACCGGCACTATTGCTCTCGATTATGCTTATACAAATGATACAATTGCAAACGACAAAATAAATCTTATCTCCCTCGATCTTTCTTATGGAGAATAATACAGTGAAGATTTTCGTCTGTTTCATATCGTTGTGTATTTTCTGTTGTTTCGCTTCAAACGGGATAACGCAACAAGTTTACAGTGAATCAGGTCAGACGGGTCTTTCTTTTTTACGCATCCCCCCGGTTGCGCGTATTGCAGCCCTTGGAGGAGCAGGTGTATCAAATACGGAAGATGCATCTTCCGCCTGGTTGAATCCTTCTCTGCTTGTATTTTCCGGGAACCGGTCTGCCCAGTTCTCCCATACAGAATGGATCGAGGGCATCAGGCAGGAATATGCAGCGGTTTCTACATACAGTAATGCCGGAGCGTTAGGCTTTTCTGTCCAGCTTTTCGATTCGGGGGATATAGAACTGCGTGGGCCGAATCCCACACAATCTTCCATCGGAACGTACAGTATGAAAAATGTTTCTCTTGATTTTTCATACTCTAGGTTCATCTATAAACAATTGTCGATAGGAATTACCTATAAGAAACTCTTTGAGAAAGACGCTCAGGAGAGTGCCGGAGGATATGCTATAGACGGAGGAATAACCTGGCGTCCAAAGAACGGATTGGCTTTTGCCGCAGTTGCCCGTAACTACGGCAGAATGGGCATACTCAAGGATGAGAGAATAAAAATTCCTTCTGATATGAGTATGGGATTTCTTTACAGCGGAATTATTCCCGGCGCAAACCGAAAATTTACCTTAGTCGGTGATTATGTTGCTCCGAAATATGGCGACCAGGGGATT
>JBAYHX010000151.1:0-7668 GCA_041665965.1 Candidatus Latescibacterota bacterium | reverse complement strand
TCTTTCAGGCTCGTATGGCCATAAAGCCGGGTTTCTCCACGACGGCTGTTGTATATCGCCTGGTCAGCCTTCAACGCTACATCGTTGTTCCATGCTCTGACATTTCCCCTGTATATCTTGATAACAGTAGAGTCGAGGAGAGAGGTTTCTCCATCATCAGCTTCAAAATAAATTTCAGAACCCTGCTCCGGCTGGTTTCCGCTCTGGCTCAGACCAATAACCGATACCGCGCACATGATGGAGGCAACTATGATGAAAAGCTTCAATGAAAGTCGCATGTATGTTATTTTTTCCCGGGATATTGTATTTTCTGTCCCCGCACATATCCTGATACTTTTTTCATAGTATAACTTTTCAGGTCATCAGGAGCCTCGAATCCGATCCCCCGCTCCAAAGCATTGTTTACCGTAAGCACCGTTGTGCTGTCCGCAAAAATCCTTCGTGTTGAGGCAATCCATCGTAAATGAGGGGTCTCCATTCTGGCATTTTTCTCTTTCCAGACGATAACCACATCGCCAACGGCTCTGAGACTGTCTATTGCTTCCGTCTTCCCATACACAATTCCTTTTTGCGCTGTGAGCACCGAATACTGGATGCCTTCTTTGTTGAAAAAATGTATCACAAGATTTCCTGCTGCTTCGGAATGGGGAACGCCGGAATAGGCACTGACACTATCCGCCGAAATAATGGCGCTGGTCAATCCGTTGTCCATAACCACAAACCGGGCATGAACGAAAAGCTGATCCGGTCCTCCGGATACTGCGGAGGCTGATGTCCTGGGCGGAGTTTTTTTTGAGCATCCCGGAAAAAACACCGGGAATAATGCTATCATAATACATGCCAGAAAAAACGCTATCCTGCCCGGGAAGAAATCCTGTCTAAAGAAACATGAATGAGGGCAGAATGGATTCAGCATGCTGAACCTGTACAATTTTTGCGGCACAGTTTTACTCGCCATTTCTATTGTTCGGGGGAAGCGTTTTCCATCTTTGATGGAACCACACCCATTGTTCCGGGTGCTCACGGATGAAATCTTCGGTTACTTTTGAACATCGGGCGGTCAGTTCAATGACGTCCCGTTCCCTGTCCCCGGACTCGACAATGGTGATCGGATCGCCGATACATGCGTGGTGACAGTCATCCTTATCACGATAGGTAAAAATAGGCACTATCGGAACGCCATACCGGAGAGACAGGTACGCGGGGCCTGTGGGAGTATATGCCGGCTTTCCGAAAAAATCGACAAACGCTCCTTTTACCTTAGTATCCTGGTCGATGAGCACCCCGACCCCGTATCCATCTTTCAGCGCGCGGATAATCTCACGGGTATTCTCGCCGCGGGAAATTACTTTCACCCCCGCTCGCTCACGAATGCCAGAGAGGACTTTTTCCAGCCTCTCATCGTAGAGTTTTCGGGCAATCGCTGCTATCGGCATGCCTTCGCTCGCGATATAGCTTCCCATAAGTTCCCAGCATCCGGTATGAGAGGTAAGTAAAACCGCTCCGCCTTTTTCCATAACAGCGTACAGAGCCTCCATGTTGTGCGGCACGGAAACTGAACGTATCTCTTCATTAGACATCACTCTGAGCCGTATTGAATCCACAAAATTCATTGCCATGCAACGAAACGTGTCGCGGGCAAGTTTCGAGACCGCCTTTCCATCTTTTGGAATCCCGAACGCCGCCGAAAGATTTTCTTTCGCCAGGCGATACTCTTTCCGCATAATAAAGGGTATTATCATCCCCAGAAACGCGCCGATCCGAAGAGCCGTCTTTCTCGGCAGGGCGCAAAAAAAACCGATGAATCCTTTTATGCAAATATACGCGATATCTTTCCTTAATCGTTTCAGAATTTTATTTCGAGGCATCGGGACAGCTTTCGTTAAGGAAAGAGATGCAAAACATACAGTTCCAATTCACCAAAGTAAATATACTTTTTATTCAATAAATAAGGCTGAACATTTTAAAACGATGCGCTTCGTTTGCAAATAGCTTACTGAAGAAATATAATGGGAAAGAGATTAAATTTGTAAGAAAATATCTTGCTTGTACAGCGCAGAAAAGATTTATTGCAATTATAAAAAATGAACTTGTGACCAACCGCAAATGAAAGATATAATCGGAGGGAAAAATATGAGAGAAGTTCTTATTTATCAAGGAGAAGACGGCTATTGGGTTGCTGAATGTCCGAGTTTGCCTGGCTGCATCAGCCAAGGCAAAACAAAAGAAGAAGCTATCACCAATATAAAAGAAGCTATTGAAGGTTATATCTTGGTTCTAAAAGAAGATAATCTACCTGTTCCTCCGGAGAATTTTGAAGCCTTTGTGGTAGCGGTATGAACCAATTCCCTATAATTTCAGGCAAAGAATGTGTAAAGGCTTTATGCAAAGCGGGTTTCTATTTTAAACGCCAACACGGCAGTCATATAATCTTACGCAGAGACAATCCTTTTACCCAACTCGTAGTTCCCGACCATAAAGAACTTGATAAAGGCACATTACGTGCTATTATTCGCCAAGCAGATTTAAGCATTGATGAATTTTTAAAGCTTTTATGATTACTAATTCATATGCCTGCCGGGCAGCGGAAAAAATATGTTTTTCTTTTGCGGTTCAATAAAATTTTTTTAATGCTCTGCTTAAAAAATTTATCTTCTTTTCTTCTTTCTTCTGCCTTCCATCACGACAATCCGTTAATCCTGATCATCAAGGTTCAGACAGTCAATTCTTAGGATTTTTTCATCCTTCATCTTTTTCTTTTTACACCACTCCCGCTTTGGAAAGATCGATCCACCGTATCAGCCCGACAGGGACACGGTCCGAATGGGTGACAACAAGAGCGGTAACGATGTGTTTTTCCATAAGGTTGACCGCCGCGGCCGCATAAGCGCTGGGGTCGATGATCAATGGTTCGGTACGGGGCGACTGGTCACGGCTGCTGTAGGTGAGCGCTTCCCGCGCGTTCACATCGAGAGGCCGGGGGACACGCTGGAGAAGCCTCCTCAAATCGCCGTCAGTTATAACGCCGGAAAGTTTCCCGCTTTCGGTGATTACCGCGATTCCCAGTTTCTTTTCGCTCATAACATCGATAACTGTGCTCATGGACGCATCGATATCTGCCAGAGGAAGCTGGTCTCCGCTGATCATAAGGTCTTGTACCCGGTAGGAGAGTTTGTTGCCGATAGCGCCTCCGGGATGGAGGATGGCGAAATCATCAGCGGTCAGTCCCTTACGGTTGAGGAGGCTTATGGCGAGAGCGTCGCCGAGCGCCAGCGTTGCGGTGGTAGAGGCGGTCGGCACAATATTGAACGGGCAGGCCTCACATTCTACCGCAGTATCCAACACTACATCGGATATTCCCGCCAGATTGGATTCGGGATTCCCGGTCATTGCTATTATGGGGATTCCCATACGTTTTAGATGATTGAGCATACTGTTCAGCTCGTCTGTAGAGCCGCTCTTGGAGATTATGATAGCGGAATCGCCCCGCATGATCATTCCGATATCGCCGTGCGCGCCCTCTACCGGATGGATGAAAAAGGCCGGAATTCCGATGCTTGCCATTGTCGAGGCAATCTTTCTGCCGATTATTCCTGATTTGCCGAGACCGGACACGATGACCCGCCCTTTTGTATGGGAAATTATCTCTTCCGCACGGTCGAATTCAGGCCCGATCCTGTCTATGAGACGGGTTATCGCTTCCGCCTCCGTTTTCAAAACATCTATGGCAATTTTTCTTGTCACTTTGTGTGTGTCCTTATCGTGAATAGAATGATTATGCAGTATGTATCCGGTCGCCTCCGTACTTTATGAAAAATATATATATTCCTCATCTATCTTTCAACCGGATTCTTAGCCCGTAATATTCTAAAAAATGATTTTCTTTCCGGAAGCGTCAAAACTACAGCCCCCTAAATCCCCCAGGGGGGGACTTAAAGTATTAGTCACTAATTTTTAAAAGATTACTTCCAAATATTTTGCAGATACATGTCACTATCTTTACCACAGAAAGTCCCCCTTTGGGGGATTCAGGGGGCTGCCTTCAAATTTGCTTTCAGCGCCAAAAATCATTACATTATCGGGATCGATACACGGTTCATAATTTTTCGGGCAAAGCAGGGGAACGAATTCGCTCCCGGATGGCTTTGTTCTTAACGGCACATGAATTACCTACCGAAAGAAATGGAATTCCTCGATGCGCAGTCGTTTACCGGCAAAACTTTTCTATACCGCTGTTTCACGGTGTCCCGATCTCGCCTATACCCTTCTCAAAGGGCTTGCGCGAAAGCATTTCGGAGTCGCTCTGGATTATCGGAAAGGCACCGGCGTGGCTTTGAAAAAACCGCGTCAGATCAGCCTCCGTATAACGAACGCCTGCAATCACCGGTGCGCGGTCTGCGGGCAGTACGGCCTTCAGGGCTACATGAAAGACAAAGACCACGCAGATCTTCTGAAAATTCTCCCTGCGGAAACCTATCGGGAGCTTGTGGATCAGGTTGCGGATGACAAGCCGATTTTTTATGTAACCGGGGGCGAACCGTTTCTTTATCCCGGATTCATGGAACTGATGAATTACATAAAGCAAAAGGGCTGCGTTCTCTCGGTGGTGACCAACGGAGTCTTTCTGGAGAAAAACGCTGAAGAGATCGTCCGGAACAAATGGGACATGATCCTGGTCTCTTTCGACGGACCGAAGGAAATTCACGATCAGTGCCGTAATTTTCCCGGAGCGTACGACACATCGGTAAACGGAATTTTGAAATTGAACGAAATGAAAAAGAAATACATGAGCGTCAAACCCTTTGTGCTGACCTCCACCACGATTTCACGGGTCAATGCCCCCGTTCTGGATCAGACATTCGAGATCGGAAGCCGTCTCAATCCCGATCTGATGGTTGTCTATCTCTCGTGGTTCACATCCGAAGCTATCGGCAAAGCGCACACGGAAATCCTTGAAAAACATCTGGGAGTTACCCCGTTCACCTGGAAATCCTACGCAACCGAATTCAGCGCTCAGGATGCCGCCCTCTTTCAGAAAACGATAAGCGACATCAAAAAGCGCACATGGCCGTTCCCTTACTTTATTATTCCCGATCTGAAAGACGGTGATATCGCGCGGTACTATACCGAAACATCCGAAATGTTTGGATTCGACAAATGCGCGGCGCCGTTTCTGATGATTGATGTCATGCCGAACGGCGATGTAACCACCTGCCGCGATTTCATCGATGTGAAAGTCGGGAATATCACCGAAAAACCGCTCCTTGAAATCTGGAACGACAAGCCGTTCGTACGTTTCAGAAAGCTGCTTATCGACCGCGGCGGTCTTTTGCCGCAGTGTTCGCGGTGCTGCGGTTTGATGGGATTTTAGCGGGTAGACATTTTACCTCAGTCTTTTCGCCATCTCGCTGAAAGCGGTATACAGCACCGACGTGTCCACACCGACAGCCAGGAACTGAAGCCCTGCCTTACGCCAGCGTTTTGCCTGTTCCGGATCCTGGCAGTATGTCCCCAGAAATTTGTTGTTCGCCTTCGAACGTGCGACAATATCCTCCATTTTGTCTATAACCCTGGGGTCTTCGACCTGGCCGGGAATGCCCATCGAGGTCGAGAGGTCGTAGGGCCCGATAAAGATGCCGTCGATTTCTTTCACCGATAGGATGGCGTCGAGATTACGGACGCCTTCAACGCCCTCGATCTGGCAGATGATGCAGGCATTTTCGTCTGCGGTTCGGGTGAGATTCGGCCCGGAATCGGCGCTGTAACAGCCGTAGCGGGTGTTCGGAGAGTTTCCCCGGATGCCTCTCGGCGGGAAAAGAGCTGACCTCACCGCGCGTTCCGCTTCCTCGAACGTGGTCACTTGGGGAATAAGGACAGCCGCGGGGAGAAGGTCCATCGCTTTCTGGATCACAATCGGGGAGTTGTGGCTAACCCGGATGACCGGAGAGAATCCGACGAGATCGCCGGTGCGGACACAGATATCCATACTCTCTGGATTGAAAATCCCATGTTCGCCGTCAACGACGAAAAAATCGAAACCCGCCCGCTGCATGATCTCGACAATGACAGGGCTGGGAATATTGAGAAATGTGCCGATAACGTTTTCCCCGGCAAGAAGTTTCTTTTTGAATATGTTCTCGTGCATCGGTGGTCTCCATGAAAAGGAATATGAGGGGTCGGAACAAGTTTGGATTTATTGAATATGACAACCGGTCTTGATCTTGTCAAGTGTTCTTACCAAAAGGGGCTATATCGACTGGTTGCCCCGATCGGGTCTATTTCATAAGGAGCACCTTTCCGGTGGATACCGTATGCCCCTGAGAAAGGCTCAAAAAATAAACTCCCGATGAAAGGGAATTCCCGCGGTTGTCGATTCCCCGCCAGCGCACCTCGTGTCTGCCTGCCGGCAGGCGGCTTGACACCAGATCGCACACCTTGCCGCCGGTAATGTTATAGACGGTCAGGGTTACAAATCCTTCTTTCGGAAGAGTAAATACAATAGTTGTGGATGGATTGAACGGATTCGGGTAGTTTCTCTCGATACGAAGCTCCTGCGGATGGATGTCGGTTGATGCGTCCTGCACAACAGGAACAATGTCGCCGCCCCCGCCGTACATTCCCATGTCCGAGACAGAATTGTCCTTATCAAGGATTGAAGGGTCTCCAGAATCGATGCAGGGAGAATCAGCAGCCAGATGGTAATCGCCCTGAGCGGCGTTCAAAAATTTTGGATCAAGAAAAATATTCTGATACCGGTCGCATTGCGTTCCCTGTGAGTTTGTTGTAGAAAGAACTCCGGCTCCTTCCGGGCCGTTCAGAAAAGGAGTGGCCGCATTTATGCAGTTGTAGGAAATATCCGCAAGGCCGTCGATACCGGTGGTGCAGTTGGAAATGATATTGCTGTGGATAACCGTTTTACTGGAATTGTTATCAAATAAATATATCCCCTTGTCCCATCCAACGATAGTGTTATTAATCACTCTTGCTTTATCAGGCATCGTACTTTTACCTTCAGGGATAGCCCACCTGATATGCATCGCCGGACCTGGTTTTGAAGAGCTAACAATGAGATTATTTTCAAATACCCCTTCTCCTGATATGTAAACTAATGTTTCGCTGCCATTGAAAATACACTGGGAAACCTTTGTAGAAATTGAATATGATGAAATAGAGAGACTTACATCCTGAAAGATGCAGTTATTCAGTACGCTTTCGGTTCCATAAATGGAAAATCTGGGGACATTTATCTGTGTGGAAGAGTAAAAATGAACCGGATTCGAATTTTCTCCAATAGCTATTATTTTTCCAGAAATCCAATAATCGCTGGATGCTGAAAGATCGATTTCAACCCCAGGCTCAATTTTTAGAACCGAACCTTCTTCGAGAATAAACATTCCTTCGCCCCGATACGGATTATTTTCCTTTTTCCAAACCGCATCATTTGCAAGTGACCCTCCAACAGCACCTCGGATATACAAAGTATCGATAAACGCTCCGTAGTGTGCAGTGAGCACGCCCTCTCCGCATCGTATTCCGGTTATTTTACCAAACTGATCAACAGTTGCGAAACCTCCGCTGATTGACCACTCCGGCAGAATGAGCGCGGTTCTGTTGCGTTCGTCCGTTCCTCTACAATAGTAAGGCTTTAGAGCTCCGGGGCAGATAAGG
>JBAYHX010000150.1:0-7756 GCA_041665965.1 Candidatus Latescibacterota bacterium | reverse complement strand
GCAAAAAGGGTTGAAACTGCTGTCAAAGTAACCGAGAGCGCCACATTTGTCTTCGCGAGGAAATTTATTACATTTGACGCTACTCCACCGGGACAGGAACCATTCAGCACAATTCCTGCCGCCACTTCCGGATTCGGCGCGAATATCATGGCGATGCCTTTTCCGACAAACGGCATAACCGTGTATTGGAGCACAATACCGATGATGATCGTCTGGGGTATGACAAATACGCGCTTGAAATCCTTGATGCTCAATGTTGTTCCCATACCGAACATAATGAACTGGACGATGTTCATAATGTAGGGCTTTGTCTCTACTCCCCCCACATTTGTAAATATTCCGGGATAAAACATCGCTGCGGTAACGAACGCAGTTACCCAGAGCGTAAATCCTGTCACAGACCAGAACTTGCTGGCGCGAACAGAGAATGCCATGAAAACGAACATCAAGATTACATAAGGTCCGACTTCACTGCGATAGCCGAGATACAGGAGAATTGTGGTTACAAAGAGACATATCAGACTTGCGATCAGGAAGAGAGTATAAATTCTCTTTATTTTCCCCGCGCTTTTTTCCTCGATATCGGCCATGTATGCTTATTCCCTGTATGAACGGTGAATGGTTGATATTTATTCCGATAAACGCTAACTCTATAGTCTATGAACAGAAACAGTATATTTCCGTTACGGAACCTATCAAAAATCCAATTGAAAATACTATTTTATGACGGCGGTCTGAGTTCTCCTTTCTCCGGGCCAAGTAGTTTCGTATATGCGTAATAATCCTGAGGAGATTTCATGCCTGGATGACCCCACGGACATCCGACAGCCCATTCCTCGTCAAGTTTGTCCAGTTCGACCGGCTCGCCGTTTTCCCGCAGATGTGAACGGAAAGTTGATAGATAGAATTTGAATTTTTCCAGAAAACTATCATAACTTTCCGGAAGTTTTGTCATGCCGCCGTAAAACATATCCTGCATGGTGAGGAGAAGCGGTAAATATACGAAATTTTCCCAATGTCCGGTATCGTAACGATAGACCTGATCGCTTCCCTTGAATTTCGTCCATATCAGACAGTTTTCACGCTTATCATGGTGGATGATTCCGGTATATGCCCCATTGCCGCGATCTTTATGGTAGACTGTCGAAATTCCGCCGCCTTTTTTCCAGTCGTCCATCTTCTGAGAGACCGCGTGGATGCCGCCTCCGGTTATTTTATGCGTCCACCACATTCCGTGAAGGCCATGACAGTAAAATGTCGGCTGGCCTTCGCTCCAGGTTTCATACCCTGTAATAGTCTCCGGAGGGTGATGTTCCTGCGCCTGTATGCACTGGTACATGTGTTCGAGAGATGAGCCGCTCCAAAAGGGTGTATTGTTCTTTTGCGCGAGTGTAATAAGTTTTTTGATTTTCCAGACCGCATCGCTTCCCGGACGGTCGATGTAAACAGGAATCCCGTTCTCAAGGTACGGTTCGGCAAGTTTGTATACCCAGGGCGTCTGCATTAATGTGTCGATGATAAGAGCATCAACCTTGCCCACCATGTCATCGAAATTTCTTACAGCTGAAACCAATCCGTACTTTTTGGCAAACGCATCAGCCTGAGAATGATCGATTTGCCAGACATGAGTGTATATCATTCCGGTACGCTTCGGATATGTCGTATCGCCATTAATTCCATTGATCATCGGCGCCCATCCGGTAGAATGAGAATTTTCTCCCAAAATAACGCCAATTTTAAGAAGATCGCCTGCATTCCGTTTTTTCGGAACCGATGCATGTACACCTGACACAGATCCGGATACTGCAATAGCAGCGCCCAATTGTAAAAATTTTCGTCTGGTTTGCATTACCATCACTCCGTTACAGAAAAGGGAAATGGTGATTTTAAAAGTTTGTGAAACACAATCAATTATCCGGCTGAATATACTTTACGGATTATTTGTTACTGCACCACAATATTTACCAATTTTCCAGGCACATATATTTTTTTTAGAACAGACTTTCCTTCGATGAAGCGCGTTACATTTTCGTTGGATTCCACCAATGCCAAAGCATCTTCTTTGGAAATTCCGACAGGGGCTTCAATCGCAGCGCGAATTTTTCCATTTACCTGCGCGACAAGCTGAAAGGTGTCCGCAACAATTTTTGTCTCATCCCAGACCGGCCATCCGGAGTTGAATACACTTCCCGTGTGGCCGAGCATTTCCCAGAGTTCCTCGGAAAGATGAGGAGCGAAAGGCGCGATGAGGCGGACAAGAATTTCTACTGAACTTTTATGGATGACATTCTGTTTGGCAAGGCCGTTGAGAAATTCCATGAGAAATGCAATGGCAGTGTTGTACTCCAGATTCTCAATATGGCCGGTAACATCGCGTATTGTTTTATGAAGGAGGGCAAGAAAGCGCTTATCCTCCGGTTCGCCATGAGCCGGAGAATCTGATGCCAAACGGAAAATACGGTCATAGAACCGTCTGACTCCCATGATGCCCTTGTCCTGGAAATCTCCCCCCTGGGTATAGGGACCAAGAAACATAAGATAGGTGCGGAAACAGTCTGCGCCGTATTCTTTGATAAATGTATCAGGATTGACCACATTTCCACGGCTTTTGGACATCTTTGCGCCGTCTTTGATGATAAGACCGTGCGCGCGGAATTTCTTGAACGGCTCCTCGAATTCAATGAATCCCATATCTTTCAGCGCCATGGTGATAAACCGGGTGTAGAGCAGATGAAGCACGGCATGTTCGTTTCCGCCGATATACATATCCACCGGCAGCCATTTCCCTGTGCGTTCACTGTCGAAAGGACGGTCGTTGAATTCCGTGGAAGGATAGCGGAAAAAATACCATGCGGAATCGAGGAAATTATCCATGACATCGGTTTCACGTTTGGCTGGGCCGCCGCACACGGGGCATGTCGTTTCAACAAATTCACTGTTACGGTTCAATGGGGATTTTCCCGAACCGTCCGGGCGGAAATCTTTCATCTCCGGCAAAAGCACCGGTAAATCTTTTTCCGGAACCGCCTGAGCTCCGCATTTCTCGCAGTGAATGACAGGTATGGGAGGACCCCAGTACCTTTGACGGGAAAGGCACCAGTCATGAAGACGGTAATTGATTTTGCCCGTTCCCTTCCTGTGGTTTTCGAACCAGCGTGTAATTACGCCGATTGCCTCACGGGAATTTATGCCGTTGAACTCACCGGAATTGACCATCACTCCTTCGCCTGTATATGCTTCCGCCATCTGATGAGAAGAGCCGTCCGGTGAAATCACCTCGACAATAGGAAGATCGAAAGTTTTAGCAAACTCGAAATCACGTTCATCATGAGCGGGGACAGCCATTATCGCGCCTGTCCCGTATCCGATAAGCACATAATCCGCCACCCAGACAGGTATTAACGTTCCTGTCGCCGGATTTACCGCATATCCTCCGGTGAAAACACCGGTTTTTTTGCCTGCTTCATCGATACGTTCCTGCTCGGTTTTAGCTTTTGTTTCGCGAAGGTATTTTTCGACTTCCGGACGCTGTGATGAAGAAGTAATCCTGTCGACAATCGGGTGCTCCGGGGCGAGTACCATGTAAGTTACGCCGAATACTGTATCCGGGCGGGTTGTAAATACCCGCAGCTTATCATCCATTCCCGCCAGTTCGAAATCTATTTCCGCTCCCTCGCTCCTTCCTATCCAGTTCTGCTGGGCGCTTTTTGTGATTTCCGACCAGTCTATCCATTCAAGGTTTTTGTGCAGACGCTCGGCATACCGGGTTATGCGGAAAAACCACTGAAGCATTTTTTTCTGGGTCACTTCGGTTTTGCAGCGTTCGCATTCTCCTGAAATCACCTGTTCGGATGCGAGAACGGTCTGACAGGAGGGGCACCAGTTAACCGCTGCAACATCCTGATAAGCAAGTCCGTATTTGAAAAGCTGGACGAAAAGCCACTGTGTCCATTTGTAGTACCTTGGATCGGTAGTATCCACCTGACGAGGCCAGTCAAACATCGCGCCTATCATTTTAAGCTGGTTGTCACGGAAATTTGCGATATTTTTCGGTACGAGTTCAGCCGGGTGCATACCCTTTTTCAGGGCGAAATTTTCCGAATGCATTCCAAATGCATCAAACCCGATCGGTTCGAAAACATCATATCCCTTTATCTTCATGAAACGTCCATATATATCCGATCCGGTAAATGCATACACATTGCCTACATGCAGCCCTTCCGCCGAAGGATAGGGAAACATCATAAGGTTATAAAATGGCTTTCGGGTGTTGTCGAGATCGATATGGTAATCGCCCCTGCCCTCCCAGCGCTCTCTCCATTTTTTTTCAATGGACAGATGGTCGTATTTTGCTTCCTTATCTCTTTGCAAGTGTTTCTCCCAAATTATAAAAAAGTGAAGGCATAGGTAAAAAAAATACATAAGATTTACAAATATAAGGCAGGAAGGTTTTTTGTTCAATAACAATTACTCATGTGGTATGGAGTATCGCAGTTTATTGAAGAGGCAGTCGTGTTTGCCGAGTTTAAAAAGATATAGTGTTATTTATTGATTAAATCCGATTGATTCTTTTTCTGTCATTCCTTACCCGTTTCCTATCTTTTCCGAATCTTTAATTATGTCATTAAATACGCCGGTGATACGGAAAAGCTCTGAACCTTTATTGCGTGCGCGCCAGATGGTTTCGTAGTCATGGGAGAGTTTGGCTGTTGATTTACAGAATTCATGAAGTTCACGGGCGTCTTTTTTCCCAAGTTTGCGATTGAGCCGCCTTTTTGCAAGAAGGGCGAGTCTTCCATTGAGAGTCACTGCCCGGGCGCTCCAGATAAATTCATCGTAGTCGATGCGACGGTCCTGCGGAACTCTTGGACGAATCTTTTCAAGTTCCTTTTCGATTTCAGGCGCGCGCCGGCAGGATTTCACAATAAGTTCATCAGGCATCTTCCTGAAATCATTTTGGGAAATACCGCTTATACCTTTCATCATGAAACGCCAATTGGTGGCCAGACTTCCCAGTTCCCGAAGGAGAGAGACAACCCTTCCTGAGGGATCGGAAAATCCCAGGAGCGATACAGCGCGGTCAAAATCATCATCATTTCTATAATCGTTATTCCATGATACCGACGCGCCAAAAATCATACCGTGGAAGGATCCTGCGAGAGGATTGATATGACCGTAATCGCCCCAGTCGGTATTGAGAATACCACGCGCGCCATTTTTTTTCCCGTAGTCAACCATATTCCGTATGTTGATTGTTGCGGCGTTCAGGTCGTTTGCCAGACGGTTCCAGCCGGAAACACCCGGACAGTTGAAAAATCGCACCCCGCTCTTTCCAAAGAGAGAGGTCTGATCATCGGTAACCGATTGGCCGTATTCCCAGTTGAGAAGAGTAACATCTTTCGGCAGCCGGCTGATGAGTTCAGGATGTTTCACCACGATATCTCCCCAGATCATCACTTTTTTGTCATACTTTTGCACCATTTCGATCAGACGGAGAATATGACCGATATACAGTTCCCCTACCCCTTCTTTATCTGCAAGTTTCTTTGTTCTCCCTGTGCCGAGGTCCCAGGTCTCATCGCAGCATATATTGAACGTTTTTGAGCTGAACAGTGGGAGGTAATCCTCGAACATCTCGCCGATGAGTTTATAGCTGCCTTCATTTGAAACATCAATTGTGTGGTGCTCCATCCTGTTTTTCCAGAGAAGCTGCTGTTTGGGATCGAAGTTTTCCAGCTCGCAGAGAGAGGAATAAACCGGATTCTGAAGGATTTCGTACATATGTCCGAAAGAAGCAAGAGATGGCACCAGATCGATCTGAAGAGAGCAGGCATATTCATCGAGTTGGAGAATCTCGTCCGGAGTGATGACATCAAAACCTTTCCAGATATCAGCGTTACTGCGAAATGCGAATACATGCTCCACATAGAACTGTATCTGATTCAGCTTGTATCTTGAGGCCTTTTCAATCAGGAGTTTCATGGTTTTTATCTGGGGGACTTTCCCCCGTGAAATATCATGATAAAATCCACGGTTTTCAAAATCCGGCCTGTCTTCTATCGAAAGGCAGGGAAGCATAAGGTCGCTTTGTTCGCAAATCTGCTGAAACGTCCGTATTCCGTAAAGCAGCCCCCGTGAGGTGGCGGCTCCGATAGTTATGCTGTCTTCAGTGATTTCAAGACGGTAGTCCTCAAGCGAATGTTCAATCTCTATAACCAGATTGATACACCTTTTGTCCGGTAATCTATGGCTGTGGTTCAGGGGAACAACGAGTTTCTTTGTGTCGAGGAGAAATTGGGCGAGCAGGCCGGCGAGACCGATATCAACCGTGCTTGTGTTCTTACAAAGAAGGATCTCTTCCTTTCCGGAAAACCGAAAATATCCCTCCTTAATCTCTATTTTTTTAGGAACAGGTAAAAGATACATTTATTAATTCCATGAATAATGAATTCTTTAGATATTGAAAGAGGTTTCATAAACAAGAAGGGTATATTATTTGAACTTGTCAGAGGAAAATCCCTATTTTAATAACAGCATCCTGTGAGATACCATTTTATTTTTCACAGTTACTCCCACAAGATATACACCGGAAGATACTTTTTTACCATAGTCATTTCTTCCATCCCAATGAATTAAATGTTCTCCCGCCTTTAAATACATTGATGACAGATTCTTAATACGCTGACCGTTTATTGAATAGATTGATAGTGAAATTTTCTCATCAGTGGAAAGAGTGAGATGAATTTCAGTTGACGCATTAAATGGATTGGGAACATTTGAAACCGTAACTGTAAATTCTTTAGGAATAGATCCACTATCAATTGCAAGTGGAGTTGTGAATTCTTTTATTTCAGCAGGTTCATATTGAATCCATGATATCGGTGTTGATGCCTGGTTAAAACTTGATGGCAACTTGTATTTCTTTTGATAGTTTTCTATACTTGGACCCAATATGCTAATTTTATTGATGTCTCCCTGGCCGAGACCGGCAAGTGCGCAGTATTGAACATGTTTTATAACATTATAATCAAATCCCATGAGCTCTATGCCAATTCTGTCCAAAGAAACCATGTCGGGACCGGCGAGCATTACACCGTGATTGATAGGAGTCCCATTTATAGAAGGACCGTCCCCCTCCATTCCCACAACCCCGTCTATAAGAGCAAATCCGGGCTGAATATGGCGTGCTACGCGAACGATATTGTAGTTTAGACCCTTATAACTTCCGCAATGCATCTTATTCTTTTCTGAAAAAATCCATTTGGCCACATAGTCATTTGGCAGGTTCTCAGGAATTTTTACGAGAGAATTCAGTGGAGATGACATGCAAAAATTTTTTATAGAAAGGGTGCAAAGAGCGAGTGCATGAGTTTTCATGTTTGCGATAGAGAAAAAATAATTATTTTTATCAACATAGTGGCTTGCAATGTTCATAGCAATAACGACATTCCCCTGAGGCGCGTTAAAATCAGTAGTCCAATACACCGTTGTTGATGGGGAGACATTAAAATCTATGAACTCTACATTGTACTCTTCACTCAGTGCAAAATATCCGTAGCTGGAAAAATTCTGCATCGTATCATTGACCGGTAATCTTCCCCCGACACCGGATGGAGTGGCAGATGCTTCCCCGATGATGATTTTTTGATCGGTCAGCTCCTCCAAAACGTCAAGTACTCCACGGAGTGTATCAACATTCGTTACAGCCAAAGGACAGTTTGGTTCAACAACATTCGGTTTTAAGATTATCTGTTTT
>JBAYHX010000149.1:0-7795 GCA_041665965.1 Candidatus Latescibacterota bacterium | reverse complement strand
TTTGCCGCCGCCGTAATACATGTGAATATCCTGAAATCTTGTCGAACTTGCAAACAAACCGGCGTTGTTCAGATCTTGCCCCGAGATGCTGTACATGCCGCTGTCCGAAACGGCAATACGATACCAGTTTCCTTTTGCAAAAGGGCTTTCGCTTTCCACCGCGGCTTTGAATAGTTTTTCCCCGGAAGGCTCGATAAAAACATCACGGTTCAACACGCTTTCAGGGATGCCGGATGCGCGGAGAATACGGCCGGAGGTACCGCCCAGCATGATACTTACCTCGAAACTGTCTGCGACTGCGATTGTTGCTGCATGAGCGTCATACAGAACAGGATAAAAGCTCAGGCTCCAGACTGCTATTCCATCAACAGGAGTGGAATCTCCGAGCAGGGCAAAATTTGACGGGCGGAATCCGCTCAGCGCATATGAGACGGGATCTTCGCTGTAAACCTCATTGGTAAAACCGCTTTTGTCCCGGACCAGTTTCGGACGGGGAGCGATAACTATCCCCGGCTGAGTTGAGCTGGAAAGCCCGGTGATCGCCACTGTCGGGGTGACGCCTGATGGAGCCGCGAACAGAACAGTTTTCACCGGCAGAGAAGGAGCCCCAACAACACTTGTCAACCGATGGTCATCGTATCGATAGAGTGTGTACGTCTTACCATTGGCAGATATTTTACTCATCGACAAAGAACCGGGACGATAGGAAAGTTCCAGCCTTTTGGCGCTGCTGGATTTCACCATTATATCGGCGTATCCGTATGTAAACGGAAACAGGCACAACAAAAGGAATACCGGTATAAATCGAATCACTGTTCTCAATACCATCTGCACAACCTTACTCTGTTACAAAAAAAGGCGGAGAGTCTGATAACCCTCGCGCCTATTGTTTTACACTATATGCAAAACAGGACACATACCAGTCAGTCGCAAAGGGATACTATATTTTTGAATAATAAAACTTTCTATTCCGAAATACATTACGATAACGCACCCTTAGCGAACGACTATACATGCCTCCTTCTCTGTGAATTCTTTAAAAAGAAACTTTAATTTACAAATATATAATTAAATACTAAAAACGGTCAAGGAAAAAATTAAAATTTTTCCGCTCGCTCGGGCAGCATTATGGGAATTTCATCCTCGACAGGATATTTCAACCGTGATTCGTAACAGATCAGCACATTTTCCTTCTCGTCGTAATCAAGTTTGCCTTTGCAAACCGGACAAATAAGAATTTCGAGGAGTTCCTGTGAAATCATTGTAACTTCCCTTTTCACCCATTGGCAATCGCTTGTATTAAGACGTTGCCGGACAAAGGAGGTTTCAGGTATTTTTCCAATCCCTGTATTCCGTCTTCTTTTTACTCCGACCAGCGTCCCATATCCCTGAATTTCCTGATCCGCTTCTCAACAAGCAGAGATGGGGTATCGGATTTCAATTGAGACAACGAAAGAAGGATTTCATTCTTCAATTGTTCTGCAACCGCTCCCGGATCGTTCTGTGCTCCCCCGAGAGGCTCTTTTATAATTGTGTCAATGATTCCCAGTTTTTTCAGTTCAGGGGCGGTGAGTTTCAACTCTTCGGAGAGCTTATCTTTCTTTTCTGTGCTCCGCATGAGAATCGTTGCGCAGGATTCCGGCGCGATAACCGAATACCATGAGTTTTCGAGCATGATTATCCGGTCTCCGATACCGATGCCGAGCGCTCCGCCCGAGCCTCCCTCTCCGATGATGGTAACCATAATCGGAGTTTTAATCCGGCTCATTTCAAGGAGATTACGGGCTATTGCTTCACCCTGGCCATGCTTCTCCGCGTCTATCCCCGGGAACGCGCCGGGTGTATCGACAAAAGAAATAATCGGACGTGAAAATTTTTCGGCTAGTTTCATGATACGGAGCGCCTTACGGTACCCTTCCGGGCCGGGCATTCCGAAATTTCTCTTGATCCTTTCTTCATTATCACGGCCTTTTTGCTGGCCGATCACTGCTACCGACACGTTACCGAGCTTTGCAAATCCGGTGATCATCGCCGGATCTTCTCCGGTGAATCTGTCGCCGTGAAGCTCGACAAAATCGGTCATCATCATGGAAATATAATCAAGAGTATAGGGACGGTTGGGATGACGGGCGATCTGAACCCGCTGCCAGCTTGTGAGCTTGCCGTATATTTCGGCGCTGAGACGTTTCTCCTGCTCTTCCAGACGGGCAATCTCGGTTACAGTGGTTTCCGGATCCCTGTTTTCCCACTCCTCCATCTCGCGAATTTTCTGGCGGATCTGGCGCAAGGGTTCTTCAAAATCGAGCAGATACCGTTCCGGCAAACAATACCTCCAAATTTAAATATCAATGAATCAACAATCGCAAATAATTATACCACAGGCTGCTGGCAAATCATTATAAATATAGATGAAAACTGTAAGAAATGCAAGGTCTATCTGCCCCGCGGCTCATGGGGCCAGATGAATCGGTGAATCTGCAAATTCAATCGCGCCTCCGGCATTTCATCGATCAGCCATTCGGCGAGTACCGCAGGCGAAAGGGTATTTCCTGCAGGAGAAAAGAGAACGGTGTTTTTTTCGGTCAAACCGTGCTTTCTGACATAATCACGGGCGAATTCGAAATCATCGCGGTTGACGAGCACAAACTTGAACTCGTCCGTCTGGCGTTTCCGTACGAGAACGACAGGGTTAACTTTGCCGTGTTCGCCGCTCCCGGGACATTTTATATCAATGATCCTGGCAGCACCCCGGGGAATGGCGGAATGGTCCATTGAACCGTTGGTTTCGACACTGACACGCAAACCTCTTTCGAGCAGCTCACCCGCAAGTTCCGGAGTTTCCTTCTGAAGAAGCGGCTCCCCGCCGGTGATGCAGGCAAAAGGAATCGCATACTCCATAACTTTTCCCACTATTTCGTCAACAGCCATCTCTGTTCCTCCCTCTCGTGCATACCGGGTATCACAATAGCTGCAATTGAGATTACATCCGGAGAGCCTAACAAATACACACGGAAAGCCCTGCAGGGAAGATTCGCCCTGGATGCTCGGGAAAAGCTCAATAATTTTTATCATATATCGGATATGCCGAATTTTGAGGATAACTTTTATGAAATCTTGACTGTGAGGTATCAGTTGAGTATCATACTCAAGCTGTGCAAATATAGTGTTATTTATCAAAGCTGTCAAATGACAGATCGGGAGGCAAGGATGAAAGTGGCGATAGGTTCAGATCATGCCGGTCTGGAACTGAAAACGTATCTTGTGGAAGAATTACCCAAAAAGGGTTACGAAATAATCGACTGCGGCACCCGCTCATACGATTCCGTTGATTATTCCGATTATGCGGTGAAAGTCTGCGCTCTGGTGCGGGCGAAAGAGGCAGAATACGGTATCCTTATCTGCGGCACAGGGATCGGGATTTCCATAGCCGCCAACAAAATGAAAGGCATCCGCGCCGGATTGTGCGTAAACGAATTCATGGCCCGCCTGACCCGTGAGCATAACGACGCCAATGTTCTGGCGCTCGGTGGGATGGTAGTAGGCAAGCCTTTCGGACTTTCCATCGCCGAAGCGTTCCTCAAGGAACCTTTTTCCAACGGGGAACGTCACATCAGGCGGATTCAAAAAACCATGGAATTAGAGAAAGAGCGCTGAGAAAGCGGAATACATAGGAGACAGGAATGGATTTTAAAAATGACATCGAAATGTTTGACTTTATGGAAAAGTACTTTTATGCCGGAGCTCTTTCGGATATTCTCGACGAAATGGGATACACGGAATGTGCAATCAGCCCGTATTCCATGATCCGGCCATTGTATGCCGAGGCAGTCTCTGCCGGGCGGGTGCGTACTCTTCTGAATGCTCCTGCCCGTACCGGCACAGAGGATCCCTATCATCTCGCAATCGAACTGATCGACAGCCTCAAACCCGGCGATGTGTGCGTAGCTTCCTCCGATAAACCGATAGAATGCGGCATCATGGGCGAGCTTTCCGCAATGGCGATGGCACGACGCGGCGCCCGGGGGTGCATTGTGGACGGCTACACCCGTGACGCCCGAAAGATCGTTCAGCGGCGGTTTCCCACTTTCGCCCGCGGCGTGTCACCAATCGATACCACCGACCGGGTTAAAGTGGTCGAATACGACTGCCCGGTGATCGTCGGGGGAAGAAGGGCTGTTACCGGTCAGATCGTATTTGCCGATCTCGACGGCATCATCCTCATCCCGAAAGAAGCGGAAAAGGAAGTGATCCGGGAAGCGGCCAAACGGGTCAATGTGGAAACACAGGTGCGGGATAATCTCAGCGAGGGCGCAACCATGCGTGATGTCTGGGACAAATATCACGTGCTCTGATCTATAAAATCATTTAACTACGGGGCGGAATGTATTCTCAGAAAAACATCTTGGGCGTTTTCCTTTTTTCATTAGCGGTAGCGGTGTTTTCGAACCTGAACACAGCCGTTGCCTCTGCCGGTGAAGCATTCATCCGCATGGAAGAGCCGTCGGGGCTTGACCGTGATGCCTGGCCTGCGGGGATTGGATTCCCTTTTGCGCGCGACGAGGTCCGTGAAATCTCCCATCTCGCCCTGTTCACTCCGCAGGGAAAAAATATTCCCTTTCAGGCAAAGGCGCTCAGCCGCTGGCCTGACGGCTCGATACGCTGGGTTCATCTGTTTTTCATGGCGGACATGAAAGCGCAACAAACCGCAAACTGGAAACTGGTCTGGGGTAAAGTCCCGGCTCCGCCTCTCTCTGATAAAAAGGTAACTGTTTCTTCCGGGGACGGCTTCATTACGGTAAATACCGGCCCCCTCAAAGCCGGAATGAGATCACAGGGTTTCCGCCTCTTCGAATCGGTGAAAGTCAACGGGAAAGACATCCTTACGCCTGGTGTCTCCGACGGTTTCCGGATCATCACCACGGACGGGGCAGTTTATGAAACCGCCCTTGACCGCAGCACAAAACTCACAATCGAGGAAGAAGGCCCCCTGCGCGCCATTATCCGTGCGGAAGGCCGTCACCGGTCAGGCGACGGCAGAAGCCTGTTCGATTTTATCTGTCGGATGTTCTTCTATGCCGGGAAACCCTGGTGCGAAACTGAGTATTCCTTTACCAACAGCGAACAGCCGGATTCTGTAGCGATAGCCTCCATAAGCCTGGTATCCTCCCTTTCCAAATCAGCGGGAAAATTCCAGGGAGTCACTTCAGAATACAAGATCGACAAGTTCTGGAATTTCGACTCGCCGTTCCGGATATATTCCGGGGAGCAGGATTACTTTGGAGTATTCGGCGGTGCGGTTATGTACCGGAATGACGGAAGCGAGGTTGCCGGAATGGGATATGAAAGCGAAGCCCGGTCCCGCTGGTGGGTAGATTCATCCGACGGTGTCCGCGGCCTGACAGTATCCGTCCGTGATATGAGCCAGAACTATCCGAAAGGCATCAGAGTTTCCGCGGACAGCATCGCAACCGATATTTACCCTTCAGGCGAAAAAAAGCCTCTCGTTTTCCTTCAGGGCTGGACAAAAACGCAGACGATCCTCTTGTATTTCCATACGGGAGACGCTCAGGAAGCCGGTACCCGCGAACTCTGTTTCAACTGGCAGGCTCCGGTAATTCCCTGGAGTCCCCGTTATACCGAAAGCGGGCTTACAGTAAAAATATTCCCTTACAGTCCCCAAAAATATCCCAACATCGAGCGCTCCCTTCGGGATGCTTTCATGGCGTATGAAAGCGGTGTGGGAAAGGGAATGATCGATTACGGCGACACCCGGGGTTCCGGCGGAGGAGAACGGTGGAATTTCATGCAGAACAATGCCTACGATACCCCGTGGGTTTCCTATCTCCTCTTCCTGCGTTCCGGGGAAAGGAGATACTGGACGCGTGCGGTATCGGCGGCTCTTCATACGGCTGATATAGATGTTGTGCATTTTTCGTCGAGGAATCCGACAGAGATCGGGGGAATCCGGATTCACGGCCCCAACCATGTTCAGTACAATGCGGAAGGAATTCAGGGTTCCAGTGTCGCGCCGAATCACGAGTGGTTGGAAGGGCTTCTCATGACCTGGCATCTCACCGGAGAAGAACGCTTTCGCGATAGTGCAGTCGGGGTGGCAGACCATATCCTTAAAGCTATCGATGCCGGATGGATCAGCCCGGCCTACAACGCCAAATGGAACGGCGCACGCAATCTCGGCTGGCCGCTTCTTGCCCTTGCAATCATGTACGACGAGACCGGCGACAAACGATACCTTGACGGTGCACAGCGGATTATCGGAAATCTCGGCGAGATTCAAATGGAAAATGGTTCTTTCCCGATATGGATCGGCACCTACAAAGCCGCCGCTCCTCTTCATAACACAATCGTTATGGAAGCTCTCGGGCGGTATTATCAGATCACCGGGGATCCCAAGGCGCGTTCCATGTTTATGAAATGCATCGATTCAACCCTTCATGACCTTTCATTCCCCGATGGCGATCTCATGTATATCACCCATCCCGATTACCGCTCGGGGTATCGAAGCATGCCGTGGGGAGGCTTTCATTTCGGGTATGTGTTCACCGGCGATAAAAAGTATCTGAAGTTCCCTTACCCCCTGATCATGACACAGCTAAAGTCGCATAATTTCGGTTCTTTCGGCGAGGGAGCGCTCTCCTACCCTTTGCGGGGAATGCTGTTTTACCTCTACTACACCGATAAAGCGAAAATCCTGAAAGATATTCCGGAATAGTCTGAAAACCTGCCAAGAAAAAGAGGGTATGGGTATGTTTTATATATTAAAATTCCTGCAACGGGTAAAACCGACTGCGTTTGCGCTGTTATTTTTACTTCTCGGTATTCCGGAAGCACCGGTGGCAGAACCATTCGACGCCTCATTTTCCGAGAATCCGGAGCATGCTGTTCTTTTCGTGATCGACGGGTTATCCTATAAAGTCTGGGAAAAACTGAATCTCCCCGTCATGAAAAAGATGATCGCAGGCGGCACACTGGTGGAAAAAAGCTTCCTCCCCCCGGCGGCGCATCCGCATACCGGGGCGTATGCCGAATTGCAGTCATGCTCCATTCCCAATCCGATCCTTCTTGCGGGAACGGTTTTCATTACCCGGGAAACAGGTTACCTTCAGCAGTCTTTCACCAGCCCGAAAACAACCGCTTTTGTTTCGAACTCCACCGCATATATCACGCTGAATACCGGATACACCTATTCTTACCAGAAAGACGGTCCCGATGCGGAAGCCGTTCAAATGGCATTGGAGATCATGAAAACCGGCAGCCCCTCGTTCATGCACATCCATCTTCAGGATGCCGGAGGAGCCGGAACCAGGAGCATGACCGGTGGAAATACTGCCGGGAAAAAAGACGAATGGGTGGGTAATATCTGGGCGGTGAATTCACCCTACCGCACGGTGACCGAACGTGCCGACAGCCTGCTCGGAGTTTTCATAAACGGACTTGAAAAGCAGGGAATCCTTGGAAAGACAGCGATTCTGGTGATCGGCGACCACGGACAGAATGACGGCGGATGGCATCCGCTGGAGATGCTCGACTCTTCCATTACAACGGCTGTTCTCTGGGGCGCGGGAATAAAGAACGGTCAGCGTATCCCCTATGCCGAACACATCGATGTCGTCCCGACCATCTCCGCTCTCATGGTTGTAAAACCGCCGAAGACCAGCCGGGGAAGGATCATCGCCGAGGCGCTTGGTAATTTCAGCGGAGATGTCCCCGAACGAAAAACCCTGATCAAAGACATGGATGAATTGTTTATCAAATACCGTAAGACGGTGAATGAAAT
>JBAYHX010000148.1:0-7816 GCA_041665965.1 Candidatus Latescibacterota bacterium | reverse complement strand
TTGTTTTTTTCTGTAATTTCTGTCTTGGCCGGGTTGTCAAGATAAACATATCCGGTGTAGGGATCAGGCATAGATGCATATCCCGCCCTGAAGAATGCGTTCACCACGGGAATAGCGGTTTCGGCTCCCACCCGCCAGTTCATTGTGTTACGGTAGAGATATTCAGGCTCCCGGAGATCGGTCGTTGCCTGTGACCAGTCAAGGAAATTGACATCCCCGGAAAGGGTAACTCCCTTGAACACCCAGGAGAGGCCGATATTCATTTCCAGCGGGGATTTGACATAGTAAGAGAAAGCATCGGAGTATGCTTCGGAAGAATCGGCGGTTGAAGATAAAACATGTTCCGCCAGTGTGAACGCGGTGTTATTCCTGGCATACCAGTTATCAAAATAATCGCTCTTGATGGTGTATTTTAACGGAAGTTTCAGTGTAACCCCAAGCCGGATATTTTTATTGGTGTGAAGGAGCATACCTGTGTGCAGGCTGAGAGCCCTGATTTCGTCGGTGTACCCGGAATAATACATTTCTCCGTAGTTGTCGCTTTCGCTCCAGTACACCGATTTCTGGTTGAGGGTATGGTCGCCGCGGTAGTAATCGAGCGAGGCCCCGAGGGAAACATTGGAAGAGACATCCACCGCCCCGGCGAAAGACCACTGATCCAGGCTTCCTGTATCGACAGATTTCGCCTGGAGACTTCCGTCCCAGGAATCACTGTAGCCATCGACTCTGAAATCGGAATTAAAATCTTTCACCCTGTTGTAGGCGAAAGCAAACACAAGGCTTCCACGATAGGTCGGAATGGGAAGAACCCCTCCAAATGAACTTATGGAGGTGTTTGTGACAGTCCCGGAGGCCTTCCCGGATGCGGGCTGCCCACGGCTGCTTGACAGGAGAGATGCTTCTTTTGCCTGTACCATGCTGACGCCCAGATTCCATTCGATACGGCGAATTTGCGCCAGCCCGGCGGGATTGTAATACACGGCGCTGATATCGTTCGCCACCGAGGTGTACGCTCCGCCCATACCCATCGCCCGGCCGCCTACACCTGCCTCGTTATCTACAACCATTTCCTGCGCCTGAGAGAAATACCCTCCCATTACAATTGGCGCTGCCAGCAGAAGAAACCATTTGAGCGGGCTGCGGAGGCTCATTTTATTCCTCCACGGCGCACCGGCTTCTGCTTTTCCGATTCGGAATCATCAGAAGATGAATCATCCTGTTTCGGCGCGGGAGTAGATGTTTTTTCTGTCCCGGCCTGACCGGGGGTGCTTCCTATAGATGGAGAGGTATCCCTGCGGGTAGTATTCGAAATTCCGCCTCCTCTTCGGATTGATTTTTCACGGGAAACGGCCTTTTCTTCCGAACTGCCTCCAGATTCAGGAATACTGTCGTACAGCCACCACGGAACGGTATTATACTGATAGTAGTTGTCGTAAAAATATGGTGAATACTGAGATGAACCCATGAACCAGGGATCATAATATCCGTTGTAGTCATTTCCCCAGTAAGGATCGTAATCATTGATCCCGCTTTGTCTTCCATGCCCGCCGGAACCGGAAATCGAACCATGGACATTCCCGGTATGGCAATCGGTACAGCGTTCGCTGTGATCTACCTGTTCGACCGATTCCAGATTGGTGGTTTCGTCCATTATGGCTACCGGCGGATGTATCAGCATGGTATAGCAGCCGTTTACAGCAGCCGCTGTCAGAACCGCCGCTAATACCGGAACTGCTGATTTCCATATTTTCATGTATTAACTCCAAATTGCAATTTATATATCTTCAATCGTATGTATGACCTTTCAGGTCGGTATACGTTCCAAAAGAATTCACACTATCTATTACATTCTCTCGGGCGCTTCGATTCCTATGAGTCCCAGCAGATTTGTGAGCGCCTGACGGGTCGCGGTGCAGATAAGGATTCTGCTCTCCCTGATTTCCGGATCTTCGGCTGAAAGCACCGGGCATTCGTTGTAGAATATGCTGAACCGCCGGGCTATATCAAGGGCGGAATTGGCGATTATGGCGGGATTCCGGGTTTCGATTGCAGCGGAAATGTCATCGCCTGTCGCTGCCAGACGGATAAGAAGGCTCCATTCCGCCGGAGCTGAAATCCGAACGGGCTTTTCGACCTTTACGGGTATGGAGCCATATTTACGGAGAATGGACGAAATCCTCGTTCCGGAATACTGAATATACGGTCCGCTGTCCCCATTGAACGAAAGGGCGGTATCCCAGTCAAAAATCACGTTCCGGTTGGGCCGGACTGAAAGAATGGTAAACCGTACCGCTCCGATACCGATCATCCCGGCAATTTCATTACGCTCGGGTTCCGGCAGTTCCGGCCACTGAGCATCAACCTTCTCACGTGCGCGGCGGATGGTTTCGTCAAGGAAGTCTTCAAGGAGAACGACATTCCCCTGACGGGTAGACATCTTGCCTTCCCTGAGGAGGATGTAGGAATAATGTATGACTTCGGGGAGTGTTTTCCCCATGGCGCGGATGATCGTGGTCAACTGCTCGAAATACATCTTATGGTCCTCGCCGAGGATAACAAGATTCAAATCGCCTGCGCGTTCGATTTTCTCAAGGGTGTATGCGATATCCCGGTACATGTACATCGAACTGCCGTTTGCCCGGAGAAGTACGATGTAACGCCCCTCTTCAAGCGGGTACCCAAGCTTTTTCAGGTCGGCGACTTTTCTTCCCTGATCGTCGGTAAACAGCGCCCCTTTTTCAACAAGCATATTCATCACCTCTGTCATCCGTGGATCGGCAAGAAAGACAGATTCATGATCGAACGTATCGTATGACAATCCCAGCCTTCCGAGAACCTCCAGCTGCCCTTTCAGACAGATGCTCACGATCTTCCGGAACTTCTCACGGATTTCAGCATCCCCCTGCTCCATGCGCATGAGGAGTTCAAACCCCCTTTTTTCAAATTCAGGGTCATCTTTTGCCCGCTGATTGGCGCGAACATACAAGTCAAGGATATCGTGGAAGAGAAGGTCGTTCATCCCCTCGGTTTCCAGAACGAGAAGGGCGATCTGTTTCCCCATGTCATTCACATAGTAATGGACATTCACATCGAATCCTTCGAACCGGAAAAGTCTGGCGAGGCTGTCTCCGAGAAGGCCGTTGCGGGCGCGCCCGATATGGGGGCTTGCGTTGGGATTGATGCTCGTGTGCTCAAGAAGAATATGTCTTCCGGAACCGCTGCCATCGGAACCGAAAGAACTCCCTTTTTCAAAAACTTCCCGGATCAATTCTGTGGCAAAAGCACTGCGGTCGAGGGAAAAATTGATATAGGAGCCTACCGCTTCGGCATGTGTTACATGGGACGGATAGTTCAGACCTGTGAGGTTTTGCGCGATTGCATGAGGAGACTGGTGCAGAATTTTCGAGAATGCAAAGCATACGAGACCTATGTCTCCCGGTTGATTTTCAGGGGTGGGCTGGAAATCGAAATCAGAAACAGATAATTCCGGGACAGCTTCAATGATCGCTGCACGGAGTTCGTCATATAATTTCATTGCGGCTCCAATTTCATTTGGAAAAATATGTCTGTCTTGAAAGAAGATAATTACACTAATATACTAAACTTTCGGGTTATTTCACACGATAAAAAGAACCTGGACGAATGCTTCACTTGCACAAAAGGTATATATCACGGGTTTCCCCTCCCGCTAAAAAAAAACGGGTGGAACCAATCCACCCGTTTCGCCCGATAAAATATGGGAAAGAGCTATTTTACCTCTTCATCCCCATAAGGAATCTCCGCCATACTCCGATACATCTTTTGAGTTCTGCGCATATCCTTTTCTGCAAGCTTGGAAAGCATCTCTGCCCGCTCCGGATTGCTCTTCTTGAGCATAAGGTACCGATTTTCGCCGAAGCGGTAATCTTCGAGCGAAGTGGAAGGTTCCTTGGAATCCAGTTGAAGCGGATTCTTGCCCTGGGGCGCCAGACGCGGGTCGAACCGGTATATCGGATAGTGCCCGCTGGTCACCGCTTTCTTCTGCTCTTCCATGCCGTACGTCAGGTCGATACCGTGGGAGATACAGGTCGAGTAGGCGATAATAAGAGAAGGGCCGTCATAGGAAGCGGCTTCGTTGAACGCGCGGACAGTCTGTGCGGGATTAGCTCCCATCGCAACCCTTGCGATAAACACGGTGCCGTAGGTCATGGCCATCATACCCAGGTCCTTCTTGCCCATATTCTTGCCGGCCGCCGCAAATTTGGCTACCGCACCCCGCGGAGTGGATTTTGACATCTGTCCGCCGGTATTGGAATATACTTCGGTATCGAGGACAAGGATATTGATATTCCGTCCGCTGGCAATCACATGATCCAGACCGCCGTAACCGATGTCGTATGCCCAGCCGTCGCCGCCAAGAATCCATACATCCTTTCTGACCAGGTAATCGGCCAGAGTATCGAGATATGCTGCGGTATCGGAACCTTTACTTTTTTTAAGAGCTTTTCTAAGCTCTGCAATATTGGCCCGCTGGGTTTCGATACCTTCCTGGGTGGTTTGATCCTGAGAGAGTATCTTCTGACCAAGGGCATCAGCAACGATTCCTTCACTTACAGCCTTGTTCAGATATTCCTGCGATAAAACCCTGAACTTATCGAGGGTCAGACGGTATCCCAGTCCGAATTCCGCATTGTCTTCGAAAAGTGAATTCGCCCATGCAGGGCCGCGGCCATCCTTGTTGGTGGTGTACGGTGTGGTGGGAAGATTGCCGCCGTAAATGGACGAGCATCCGGTAGCGTTGGCGATGAGTATGTGATCCCCGAACAACTGGGTGAGGAGTTTCACATACGGGGTTTCGCCGCATCCGGCGCAAGCGCCCGAGAACTCGAACAACGGGCGAAGAAGCTGGCTTCCCTTGAGAGTTGCACGGTTGAAAAGGGATGGATCGGTTTCGGGGATGGACAAAAAGAATTCGAAGTTCTTCATCTCGGCAAGGCGGTTTTCGAACTGGTTTTCCATATTGATTGCTTTAACCGCGGTTTTATTTCCCTGGTCGTCTTTTTGAACACCCGGGCAATTGGCCACACAAACACCGCAGCCAGTACAATCCTCAGGAGCAACCTGAACGGTGAATTTCTTGCCTTTGTACTGCGGGCCGCCTTTGGCATCCGCCGATCTGAACTGCGAAGGCGCTTTTTCAAGCTGCTCGGGGTCATAAGCTTTGATACGAATGGTGGCGTGCGGACATACAAATGAACATGTTCCGCACTGGATACAAAGCTCCGGTTTCCAGATAGGAATCAGAGTAGCTATGTTCCGTTTCTCATACTGGGTGGTTCCAACCGGGTAAGTTCCGTCCACAGGGAATTTTGAAACCGCAAGATTATCTCCCTTGTTTTTGATCATCTCGGCGGTAACTTCCTGGACGAACTGCGGGGCGTTTGCCGGAACCGCGGGCGGTTTGACAAGAGTCGAAGATGCTTTTTTCGGGTAGTTGACTTTGAACACGTTGTCCTTGGCCGCATCCACCGCGTTGAAATTCATCTGAACGACTTTTTCGCCCTTCTTGCCATAGGTCTTCTTGATGGCGTTTTTGATCAGCTCGATCGCTTTCTCCTGAGCCATGAAACCGGAGATAACAAAGAAAGCGGTCTGCATAATCATATTGATGCGGCCGCCAAGCCCAAGTTTCTGTCCTAGATCGATGCCGTCGATAACATAAAATTCAAGCTTCTTGTCAATAATCTGCTTCTGTACTTCCACAGGAATCTTGTTCCATACCTCATCAGTCCCGTAGGGACTGTTGAGAAGGAATGTGCCCCCAAAAGAAATGTTATCCAGCATATCATATTTCTCGAGGAAAGAGAAATTATGACAGGCCACAAACTGGGCTTGATCGATCAGGTAAGGTTTGTGAATAGGTTTCGGGCCGAAACGTACATTTGATGTTGTGAGGGATCCGGCTTTACGGGAATCGTATACGAAATAGCCCTGAGCATAATTGTCGGTATTCTCACCGATGATTTTGATGGTGTTCTGGTTTGCGCCAACTGTTCCATCAGAACCAAGGCCGTAAAACATGGCATTGAAAACACCCTCGTCGCTCAGACAGAAAGTAGTATCAGGAAGGATGCTTGAATTGGTGACATCATCGTTGATGCCAACCGTGAAATGGTTCTTCGGGGTTTCAAGCGCCAGGTTATCGAATATGCCTTTGACCATCTGGGGGGAGAATTCCTTCGAACCGAGGCCGTAACGGCCGCCGACGATTTTCGGATATTTTGCAAACGGAGCTTTGCCGGAACCCATAACCTCGCCGATAGCTGTACGGACATCCTGATAAAGCGGTTCACCAAGCGCGCCCGGTTCCTTTGTACGGTCGAGGCAGGCGATGGTTTTTACTGTCTTTGGCAGCGCGGCAACCAGTGCCTTCTCATCGAGCGGACGGTACAGGCGGACTTTGACAACGCCTACTTTTTCTCCCTTGGCGACCAGAGCATCGACCACTTCATTGACTGTTTCTGTCGAGGAACCCATGGTCATAATCACCCGTTCGGCATCAGGCGCGCCATAGTATTCGAACAGCTTGTACTGACGGCCGATAAGTTTTGCAAACTTGTCCATCAGTTTCTGAACGATCGCCGGGGTCGCTTCATAGAATTTGTTGACCGCCTCTCGTCCCTGGAAGTAAACGTCCGGGTTCTGGGCTGTGCCTTTGATTACAGGACGGTCGGAAGTAAGGGCGCGGCCGCGGTGGGCAAAAACCAGTCTATCATCAATCATGGCGCGGATATCGTCCATGGATAATTCTTCGATCTTGGTGTACTCATGAGTGGTGCGGAATCCATCAAAGAAATGGAGGAACGGGATACGGGATTCGAGAGCAGCCGCCTGGGCTATCAGCGCGAAATCCTGCGCTTCCTGAACACTTCCGGAACAGAGAAGGGCAAAACCGGTCGAACGGGTAGACATTACATCGGAATGATCGCCAAAAATTGACAGGGCATGTGTTGCCAGCGCCCGTCCTGAAACATGGAATACTGTCGAGGTAAGTTCCCCGGCTATCTTGTACATGTTTGGGATCATAAGAAGAAGACCCTGCGAGGCAGTAAATGTCGTTGTAAGCGCTCCGGTTGCAAGGGCGCCGTGTACAGCTCCGGCCGCTCCCGCTTCCGACTGCATTTCGACAACATCCGGAATAGTGCCCCAGATATTTTTTTTGCCGGCTGCGCTCAGAGCGTCAGCCACTTCACCCATACCTGAAGAAGGAGTGATCGGATAAATGGCGATCACTTCATTTGTCGCATGTGCTACATTTGCAACAGCAGAGTTACCGTCAATAGTAATCATTCTACGGCTCATACAATCTCCTTATGTATTGGGAATTGGTTTAACGAGGATTGAATCTGATATGACATCGTGAATCCTGCATTCTTAATCCTGGCAGGCTTCCGGGATTATTTTGAGGGATAAAAATACATGCATTGAAAAAAAGTTTTTTAGATTTTAAATATACCAGATTATGTCATGCAAGTCAAGCTTTCAGAGGAGGAATTTAACCAAATATTTCTGAAGATGGGAATTATGGAATGAAATGGTGAAATGAACTGAGATGTCTTTATTCGTGGTGTTATACACAGTAACTTAATTGTTTTTTTAAACCCTTGCAAGTTATTATAGATTATTTCCTCCGGGGCAAACTTTCCAATAAATATTCTTCTATAATGCTCTTTGTTTCAATGTTTGAAAATAATCCATACATATAAAATGTTTTATTTAGTTCTTTCATATACTTCCAGGCGAATTTAAAAATTTCTGTGTAAAAGTTTAATTTGCA
>JBAYHX010000147.1:0-7823 GCA_041665965.1 Candidatus Latescibacterota bacterium | reverse complement strand
TCCACCGTTCAGTGTAAGCGCCTCGTCTCCGACTGTAATACCGCCCTGAAGTTCGAGTGATGCACCGGCGGAAACTACGACGCCACCGGTAATTGGGCCGGCGGCGTTAGCGTTCTGAAGGTTACAGGTCCCGGCGGTAACATTCAGAGTACCTGAGAAGGTATTTGCCCCACTCAACGTTAGTACTGATCCACCCGCTTTTATCAAGTCGCCATCACCACTGATAATGCCGCCATATGCCAATACGGCGACCTGGGTAACCGTCAGGGTGAAAACACCGAGATTGATATTTCCACCGATGACTCCCCCACCGGAGAGCGAACCGATTGTTTCGCTCCCCCCAAGGATCAGTTCCGCACCCGCAACGTTTGCCAGAACAACACTGCTCGCATTGGCGATTCTGTCGGTTGCGCTCGTTTTGAGGCTGCCGGCGTTAATAGTAGTCGCACCGGTATAGGTGTTGACACCGCTCAGTGTCAGCTCGCTGCCTCCAGCTTTGGTAAAACCGCCGGAGCCGCTGATGACACCCCCGTAACTAAATGCGGTACCTTGGGTAACTGTCAGCGTGAAAGTGCCGAGAGCAATGTTTCCGCCGGCGGTTCCACCTCCGGAAAGTGTTCCGATTGTTTCATTGCCGCCAAGTGTTAGTACCGCACCTGCGGCATCCGCCAGGATAACATTGCTCGCATCGGCGATTCTATTAGCTGCGCTTGTCGCAAGACTGCCCGCATTAATATTTGTCGTTCCGGTGTAGGTATTAGCCCCGCCCAGTGTCAGCGCACTGGCTCCCTCTTTGGTTAATCCGCCGGTACCGCTGATAACGCCGGCATACGTCAATGCGGCGCTCTGAGTAACTGTCAGAGTGAAACCGTCGAGAGCGATGTTCCCACCGGTGGTTCCGCCTCCGGAGAGAGAACCGATTGTTTCGCTCCCTCCGAGCGTCAGAACCGCACCCGCAATATTCGCAAAAACGACATTGCTTGTATCGGCGATTCTATCCGCTGCACTTGTTGTGAGACTTCCTGCGCTGATGGTTGTCGCACCGGTGTAAGTATTTTCTCCGCTTAATGTGAGTGTTTGCGTCCCAGCTTTGGTAAATCCGCCCGTGCCGCTTATTACTCCGCCATAGGTTAACGCAGCACCCTGAGTAACCGTCAGGGTGAACGTGCCGAGATTGATATTTCCCCCGGCGGTTCCGCCCCCGGAGAGCGACCGGATCGTTTCGCTGCCCCCGAGATTCAGCGCTGCACCCGCGACATCCGCAAGAACGACATCGCTCGTGTTAGTGATTCTATCGGCTGCACTCGTCGCAAGGCTGCCCGCATTAATATTTGTTGTGCCGGAGTAGATATTGGCGCCACTCAGCGTCAGCGTTCCCGTACCCGCTTTCGTGATACCGCCGGTACCGCTGATCACGCCGGATATGGATGTATTGCCGCTGCCCTGTATGGTCAAGGTGAAGGTACTGTTATTGATGCTCTCTGCGATGGAAAGGGACTGACCGGCACCCACATCAAACGAGGCGGGACCATCAAGGGTAATTGTACCCGCTCCTCCAGTCAGTATCAAAGAATCGTTTGTATCAACTTTGATCGCGGTCCCTGAATAGAATTCCACATTGGCGGCTATTGTGACATTCACGTTACCGCCGGGATTGTTCAAAGTGATGGTGATACCGGTTCCGCCGCTCAGGTCAATGTCACAGGAATTACTGAGCCGAGCTGTTGCGCCGCTGGCAAAAACGATATCGTCACCAGCAACAGGGGCTGCGCCAGGATCAACCCCGGACCCGTCCGGCAAAGTATTCCAGTTTGCTACTGTACTCCAGTTGTTATTTGCACCGCCGCCATCCCAATACAGCGTTGCCGCACCGTTGTTTCCGGCAAAAATGAACAACGCAACAGCAGCAAATAACGCTATGTGCAGTGCGGATGAACCGTTCCAATATTTCATTCTTATGCGGTGAATTCTCTGGTGTCAGATGCCGTTTACAGTGATTTGATATATCCTGAAAGCGTATGTCGTCAAAACATTCCGTACCAATTAAATTCACGATCAATAAGTATCTACGATTCTCAAGGATGGGACTTCATATTATTATTAATTCTATCTCAGTTAAGCTTTATTTACCTTTGCCATTTTCAGCCATCCTTTGACTATAGTTCTCCGCGGATCGGAAGGATCGGCTTCCTGAATAAAACTCTCCATTTCCCCGACTACATCTTCAAGCCTGTCAGCCATCCTTGCTATACCGCACGTTTTGAAAAGTATGTCCATGTCCAGGGGAACAAGGGCGATATATTTTTTCAGATGGGGAAGCGCACGGGTGTATTCCTGCCCGGCGATGTATATCTCTGCAAGATTAAGATACGGGAAAGGATTTTCCGGATAAAAAGCAATGGCGCGGGTCAAAAAGTGTTCTGCCTTTTCCATGTTGCCTGTTTCACGGTAGAGCGCCCCGAGATTGTTCATGGCAGAGAGACTGTTCGGGTTAAGCTCCGCGGCTTTTTCAAGGGCGATGATAGCTCTTCTATGATCGCCGATACGCTGAAAGGCGGAGCCTAAATTGGAAAAAAAAGACGGTTGATTGGCATCGGAACGGACTGCATTCTGAAAGTGCCAGACAGCCTCGTGAGAACGGTGAGTAACATTTGTGATAACACCGAGAAGATTCAGCGCCTCGGCGTTTCCCGGTTCTATTTCAAGCACTTTCCGTATATAAGGCTCTGCGACTGTAAAGAGGTTCAATTCCATGAACATACGGGAAATATTCAGATAAGGCTCAATATAAAGCGGATCGGAAGAGATGGCCGATTCAAAAAGAAGAGCCGCGCCTATTTGATTGCCGTCATTCTTGGTGAGAGCTGCGAGATTGTTCAGCATCGCCGCATTGTCCGGATTGAGTTCAACAGCTTTCTCATACGATTCACGGGCTTTTCCATAATCCCTGGATAACTCATAGGCGATTCCGAGGTTGCTGTACGGTCTCGGATCAGCAGGATCGATTAGGATAGCCTGCTGAAAAGCTTCTATCGCTTTTTCAATGTTTCCGGCCTCCAGCTCCCTGATGCCGAGTTCAAAGAAATATTCTTTTTTATTTTCGTCAGGTTTTTCGCTCATGAACAAGATATCTTTCCGTTTTGGTTATACCTATACCATTGTAATTCTGCTATATTTTGGTTAGATTGTCAAGAGAAAAGAAGGAGACGTTATGATAAACGAAAATATAATCGGGATTATCAGCGACACCCATGACCATCGTAAAGCCATTTCGCTGGCGCTGGATGCATTCAATAAGGCGGGATGTTCGCTGGTCATCCATGCAGGCGATTTTGTCGCTCCCTTTACCAGTTTGGATTTTATGAAACTGGAGGGCAGATTTGCGGGCGTGTTCGGAAACAATGACGGGGAAAAACACGGCCTCCGGGAAAAATTTAAAGAGATAGGCGTAATAACCGAGCCTCCATGCGAACTCACCCATTACGGGAAAAAAATTGCGGTAATGCACGAACCGGTGTATTTGAATAAATTTCTTTCCAGAAAAGATATCGATCTTATTGTATATGGTCATATTCACAAACTTGACATCCGTGCCGGAAAGCCGATGGTGATCAATCCCGGCGAATGCTGTTCCTGGCTGACCGGACATTCAACAATCGTAATTCTTGATCTGGATACCATGAATCCGGAGGTTATTGAACTCAACGTATGACCCATTCGATAAAAATCCTCCGTGAAAAAGCCGATATCATGCCCGCCAAATCGGGTGTGTACATGTTTTTCGATGCCGATCACCGGATGCTGTATGTAGGAAAAGCAAAAAACCTCCGCTCACGCATACTTTCCTATTTCCGAGAAGAAGGCGACGGGAGGGCGCAGATTCCTCTGCTCATGTCCGAGGCGACAGATATCGATTATATTGTAACCGGCTCCGAGATCGAAGCGCTGGTCACCGAAGCGAAACTGGCGCGTTCAAAAAAACCCCGGTATAATGTGCGTCTGAAAGACGACAAGAGTTATCCATACATTAAAATCACAAAGGAAAACGTCCCCCGTATCTTCCTTACCCGTACTGTTCGTGATGACGGTTCGCGGTATCTGGGTCCTTATACAGATGTGAAAGCTGCACGGAAGATGCTGAATATAGTCCATTCCGTTTTCCCTATCCGGTCCTGCGACGAAAAACTCCCCTCGAAAAGAATAACGCGTCCATGCCTTGATTATCAGATAAAACGCTGCGGGGCCCCCTGTGCAGGCTATATGGATTATGAGCAGTATAACCGGTTTGTCGAAGATGCATACCGGTTCATTCAGGGACACAACGACGATCTTATCCGTGATCTGGAACAAAGAATGAAAAAGACCGCAGATGCTTTAAATTTCGAACAGGCTGCCCAGCTCCGTGATGTTATCCAGGCTGTGATGAAACTTCGCGAGCGCCGGAAGGCATTCTCCACCATACGGCTTACCGGCGACTGGGATGCGGTTAACTTTTATGCGCTCGACAGAGAGGCGTGCGTGGTGATTATGGAAATCCGTGACGGCGGAATCCTTGGGAAAAAAAATTATCTTATGAGCGGAGTACAGTTCACCTCTCCACCGGAAATGCTTTCGGCGTTCCTGACACAGTACTATCTCCATGTTTCCTGGATTCCCCCGGAAATTCATCTTCCTTTGAAACCTGCCGATGCGGAAGCTATACAGATTCTTCTCAGCAAGCAAAGCACAGGAAAAATTAATTTCGTCTATCCGCAGCGAGGCGAAAAATCCAGGCTTTTGGTAATGACAGCAATGAACGCCGAAACAATTATGAAAAATACTCTGGAAGAACGTGACCGCAAGAAGGATGCTATCCCCAGCATCCTTTTATCTCTGAAACATGACCTCAGATTAATAAAGCCGCCTCGAACCATCGCCTGCATCGATATATCCCATCTTCAGGGAACAGATACGGTGGCTTCGCTCGTGTTTTTCCGGAACGGGAAACCGGAAAAGAGGGAATACCGCCATTTCAAGATTGTCACCGTCGAGGGTATCGATGATTTCGCCAGCATGAGGGAAGTGGTACACCGCTATTTCACCCGTAGGATGGAGGAGAAAAAAGAGCTTCCCGATCTGCTCATCGTTGACGGCGGCAAAGGGCAGCTTTCGAGCGCAAAAATGGTGCTTGACCAGTTGAATCTCGGAGAACAGGAGGTCGCAGGCCTTGCCAAACGTCTCGAAGAAGTATTTCTTCCCGGCGCTTCGGAAGCCCAGAATATCCCGAAAACATCTTCCTCAATTCACCTCCTTCAGCGTATCAGGGACGAATCGCACCGGTTTGCAGTGACTTACCAGAGGAAACTCCGCTTGAAAAGAACGATTACCTCCGAACTCACCAGGATCGAAGGAATCGGCGAAAAGCGGGCCGGCGATCTTCTTCGTCATTTCGGTTCTGTAGATGCGGTACGGAATGCATCCGCCGAAGATATCGCCCTTGTTCCGGGGATAGGGTCTAAGAGAGCCGTACTTATTTCAGCCGGATTGAAAAAGGAAAACACTGAAGAAAATCAGTAGAATTTGAAACCTTTGAAATACTATTTCTCGCGAAGTTCGCAAGGAAAAAGAAGAAATTTTAGACAGGATTAACATGATTAACATGAACTACCCCGCAGCAGAGCTGCGAGGTATCAAAATCAGCCCCCTAACCCTTGATCCCTTTCCGCTTCACGGGAACTTCGTTTACCCCCAAAGGGGGCAAGAGAAACAGTGATGCATCGAGTGTATCCTGCCCCCTACAGGGGGAAGGATGTCCGAAGGACAGAAAAGGGGGCTTTTGTATCAGTTCCCGGTGCTTTTATTATAAACTTTTACCCCGAAACAGAGCTTTGAGGAATTCTTTCGATTAATCGATCGGTCGTTCTTCCGGAGGTATTTTCACTACAAAGAGCGAAGGATTACCGTACGGCGCCGCTTTTTCAGCTTCACGATTGACAAATGCGCCGTTCATGACAATTACCAGGAACGAGCCATCGGTCGATATCTCCATGCCATAGGTTCCCCCAACCCAGTAGCCATATTTTTCATAGTAATAATCATCCAGCCAGGCAATGACTTTTTTCTTTCCGGTTTTGACATCGAACTGAACGACAGGGCCATACTCATTGTCATTTTGCATAATCGTTCCGCCGGGGAGGTAATAGAAGTAGCGCCCGGTAGGATCCATTGCCGTTGTCGAGGTATATCTGCCCTTGTCCCAATTGACCCCGATCGGTTCGACTGAGGGCTTTTCCGGGCGGAAACGGAACAGGGCGCCGTTCTGTGAAACACAGTAGAAAGCGCCATCCATAGCACGTTTTTCCGTGTAACCGCGGAGCTGTCCTTTTACGTGAGAATAAGGATTTTCAGGGGTCGAGAGTTCAAACCGTTCGAATGTGTTGAATTCGGGATCGAAAGAAAGAAAACGATACTCCTTGTCGCTCATGTCGCTTGACCAGAATTTTCCGGTTTTCCCATCCAGCAGCATCGCACGCTCCCACCATATCCAGCCCTTGGGAGGACAACCACCATAGGAGACTTTCTTATTTATTGTATCCCAGCAGAGAAAAGTACCAAAAGAACCGGTTGCGGCATATTTCCCGCGCTCGGGATCAAGGCAGGACTCCGGAAGATTTGTTCCAACCAGAGGAACGCCCCAGTTTTTTGCTTCATGAGTATTGATGTTATAGCTGAGGAGCCAGCTTCCTCTGAACCCGTTTTCGAACCAGGAGGAATCCGGATACACGCCAAAATGGGTTGTCGCCCAGAGGGTGCCGTCCGGCATAAGCCCCATGTGGCCGTGAATCTTGCCATCCGTGTAAGACCGGTCTGTCCAGCCAAGCAATTTGGTGACATCAGCCACCTTATCCACAGTTTTCCGCGCCGGACAAAATTCATAGATGTTTAATTGGCACCCCAGCCCACGGTGGTCGCCGACCGAAAAGAAAAAGCGGTTATCATCACTCCGGGTGACTTTTCCCCAGTTCGCCCAGGCAGCTTCAGCCACTTCTTCAGGAAAATACTCGGGAACCATGCCGGGGATTATCATCATGCTTATTTCTGGCGGAGTCACTGCAACGGTAAAATCCTTGATTACTTTCTCTTCCTTCGGTTCTTCCAGCATTTTGGGCGACCGGTCAGTAACAAATTCGGTTTTCTGGCGCAGCTTCATCGTGTCCAGCCGGTCATTTTCCAAACGGCGCTGCTTTTCGGTGATATTCCATCCGGCAAAGGCGTTCCCGCACAGCGCGAGAATCAAAGCCGCGATCATATATATTCTCTTACTCTGCATAATAAAACCTCTCTGGTTAAGTGTAATATGATAAGAGAATCGATCTGTCAGACGATATAACCCCCGGGCATGATGTTCTGTAGGAGCCGGTCAAGCGCCGGAATGCTGGTGCTGAGCGGTATGTATACTGGATTTGCCATATTTCTCGAAAATTTTCAAATGCAAGATATGATTATTTTCATTAAATATACGAAGAAAACCTGAAGGATGAAATATGAAATATGAAATGACAAGGCACAGAGGGTTGATAAGCAGTTCGGGCAGCTTTTATGGTGGGTCCGGAAACTACCTAAGTACAGGTATAGATTCACACTTCTCCACAAGTTCAAGGAGTATGAGATGGCAGTTTGGATGATGCCGGGTGGCAGAAGAGTGAAGTTTATAAAGTGAGAATTGATATTTATTTCATCAAGAGCATTTTCATCGTTTTTGTAAAAGCGGCTCTGTCATAAATTTTGTGTAAATGGATAATTGTTGGTAGTTGAATATTTCTTCTCCCCCCTCCGGAGGGGGG
>JBAYHX010000146.1:0-7845 GCA_041665965.1 Candidatus Latescibacterota bacterium | reverse complement strand
TATGGCGTGTACAGCTATTCCTTTTTCCGTCTTCCACTGCCCTGGGATTTGAGCATGGATTTCCGGTCGCTCCGGTTATCTCTTCTTTTACCGGTAAGCCTGTTGTTCCGTATTTTCGGTCCCTCTGAATTTATCGCGGTGCTCTATCCCCTGCTTCTCTCTTTTGGAACAGTAGCGCTGGTTTACCTTATAGGGAAGAAAATTTACGGGCCTCATGCGGGGCTTCTCGGCGCGTTTGTATTGGCCACTTTTCCGGGGGATGTCATCTTTGGGACGATGCTTCTGCCCGATACCATTGTCCCCTTTTTCCTCGCATTATCCGTATGGGCTTTTTTAATCGCCGAAGAAAATCGAGGCTCGAAAGCAAAATGGTTGTATCTCCTTACCGGAATAAGCCTTTTTCTTGCTTTCAATGCCCGTGAGAATTCGTACTATTTCCTGCTCTTCTTCCTCCCTTTCGCATTCAACGCCGGGCGTTGGAAGCGAGGACTGTATATGGCGTGTGCGGGATTTGCCATTCCCATAATCCTTCTCTACTTCTTCTATGCGGTCAAGTCTGGAGATTTCCTGTTCAATCTGCATCTGGCCCAGCACCAGAGGGATCCGCTCATCCAGTCCGGCTATATACCCAATAACTCGTTGAACTGGTTTACTGATCTGAGATTTATGTTTCCGGGATTTTTTACCGGTTTCAACGGTGTAAAAATGCCGTTCCTCAGCAGCATGTTCGGCTATACTTTCTATATCGGGTTCCTTTGTATTGTATATACTGCTTGGAAAGGCATGCGCAACAGCGACTGGAAATCGCTGATAATCCCCTGGTGGTTCATTATCGGATATCTATTCCTGGAATTCGGCAGCGTTTCGTTCACCTCGTTTCAGATGATGGTAAAGCTCCCAAGGTTTCTCCTTACCATCACGCCCCCGATGGCAATTGCCTGCGGTATGGTTTTGAATGACTCATTCGGATTCGGTGCAAAAACGGTACACAAATTCTCGAATCTGAAGATTCGATGGCTGACAGGCAGCGGTGCGCTTGTGGTTATATCTTGGCTTCTTTTTACTTCTTATGGAGTTGCAATGAAGCAGAAAGATTCGCTGGATTATAACATGCATATGTATCGCTGGGCGTATCAGGACATACTAAAAAACCGTCCGCATATTCCCCTGTATGGAACCGGCGGCTGGTGGTGGAACAAGCTTTCGTTCTATTATCTTCCGGATATCCGATACGCCGATATGCCGTGGAAGAAATCGGACATGCTGCGCGATCTCAAAGCAGTAAAAAATCCGTCGGAACTGGGCGGCTCGTATATTATTCTGGACCGTACCAATTTTACCGGACAGAATGACCTAAGGATACAGCATTCCTATGATGATTTTGGAAGATGGGTTCTTCTGCCTCCCCGTGATTGGAAACTCCTCGGTGACCGTGACCATGTCGGACTATATGAAGTTCCCGCTGGCTGGACATACAATGAACCGGAAGGCAGGGAACTGGCAAACGGCTCTATGCTTTTTGCATTGAAGCAGGACGATCCTGCGCTTTTTCTCTATAACCTTCATCCGGAATTTCTTACAAAGCTTTCAAGGGAGCAGTTCTGGGATCTGTACAATATTTTAAAAAACACCGCTGATCCGAATCGGGATGAGCTCTTGAATAACCGTCTTGAGTATAAAGAAGATAAAGATACATGGAAGATACTTTTTAAACTTGATTGAGGGTTACATTATGAAAAGTGTGAAGAAAGTAGTACTGGCTTATTCCGGCGGTTTGGATACTTCGATTATCATTCCCTGGCTGAAAGAAAATTATCACTGCGAAGTAATCGCAATGGCAGCAGATGTGGGGCAGAATGAAGAGCTTGACGGTCTGGAAGAAAAGGCACTGAAATCAGGCGCTTCGAAAATTTATATCGAAGACCTCCGTGAGGAATTTGCTTCGGAATTTGTTTTCCCCACCATGATGGCCGGCGCTGTATACGAGAAAAAATATCTCTTAGGCACCTCATTTGCGCGGCCTCTTATCGCACGCCGTCAGGTTGAGATTGCCCGTCGGGAAAACGCGGATGCCGTATCTCACGGCGCTACCGGTAAAGGAAACGATCAGGTACGGTTCGAACTTACATATAAAGCTTTCGCGCCGGATCTGACCATTATTGCCCCCTGGCGTGAATGGGATATAAAAAGCCGTGAGGATGCAATCGAGTACGCCGCCGCGCGGAATATCCCGATAGCTCAGACAAAAGAAAAAATATACTCCCGCGACCGTAACCTCTGGCATATCAGCCATGAGGGCGGAACGCTCGAGAATCCCTGGAACGAACCGCCGGAAGATGTTTATGTTCTGACCACCTCACCGGAGGCAGCACCGGACAAAGCAGAATATATCGAGATCGGATTTGAAAAGGGACGGCCGGTTTCTCTTGATGGCGTTCCCTGCGGTCCTATTGAGATTATTGAAAAGCTGAATGCGATTGCATCCCGTAATGGTGTCGGGCGCACGGATATCGTCGAAAACCGTCTGGTCGGCATGAAATCGCGCGGCGTGTATGAAACGCCCGGCGGGACTGTGCTCTATGTGGCGCATGACGCCATTGAAATGCTGACCCTTGACCGCGACACGCTTCATTTCAAAGAGGAAGCGGCTCTCCGTTATGCCGAACTGGTATATTACGGGAAATGGTTCAATCCTCTCCGTGAGGCGCTGGATGCTTTTGTTGCAAGCACTCAGCAGCGGGTCACCGGTACAGTACGTGTCAAACTTTATAAAGGCAACTGCACTGCGGTAGGAATAAAAAGCCCGTATTCGCTCTACCGTGAGGATATAGCGACATTTTCGGAGGATGCAGTCTACAATCAGGTGGATGCACGCGGATTTATTAACCTTTTCGGCTTGCCGGAGACAGTAAGCGCAAAGTTCCGGAAATTGGGAGACAGGTAACATGAAAGACAAAACCCCTAAGCCCCTCTGGGGAGGAAGATTCGGTGAAGACCCGGCACTTGCAATGGTCGCATTCGGATCATCGATTGCTATTGATATCGAGCTTCTCCAGGTGGACATTCTGGGGAGCACCGTTTGGGCGGAAGCTTTGGAAAAAGCCGGTATTATTTCATCCGAAGAGTGTGAGAAAATAGTATCAGGCCTGAAAAAAGTCAAAAAATCGATTGAAACCGATATGGCTGAACCGGGTTATGTTTTCGACAACTCGACCGAAGATGTGCATATGACTGTGGAGGCCAGGCTAACCCAGCTTATCGGTGAGACCGGGGCAAAGCTTCATACCGGAAGATCAAGAAACGATCAGGTCGCGCTTGATGAACGGCTCTATATTCTCGGCACTCTTGAAAAACTGGACAAAGACATCCGGACTCTTCAAAAGAGCATCGTTGATTCTGCGGGGACACATCTGAATGATATGGTTCCATCCTATACTCATCTCCAGCAGGCGCAGCCAATCCGTCTTGCCCACTATCTTATGTCCTGGTTCTGGATGCTGGAACGCGACCGTGAGCGATTCAAAGATGCCCGGAAGCGTGCTGATAAATGCCCTCTCGGCGCAGGCGCAGTTGCAGGAAGCGGTTTTGGAGTTGACCGTGAGTTCATAGCGAAAAAACTCGGTTTTTCGGGAGTGACCGAAAACAGCATGGATGCCACATCGGACCGTGATTATATAATTGAGATCCTTTCAGCGGCATCGATTTTCATGGTTCATTTTTCACGTATCAGCGAAGACATGATCATCTGGTCTTCCTCGGAATTCGGGTTTGTGAAACTGTCAGATAAATTCTCGACCGGCTCTTCGATGATGCCTCAGAAGAAAAATCCGGACTCACTTGAACTGATCCGCGGTAAAACCGGACGCGTGTATGGCAATCTCATGGCGCTCCTTACAGTAATGAAAGGGCTCCCATTTAATTACTGCCGTGATATGCAGGAGGATAAAGAACCGCTTTTCGATACACTGAAAACACTTGAAGACTGCATTTTAATCATGAATGGAGTTATTAGGACGATGATTTTTGATACAGCCCGGATGGAATCGGCAATTGACAGAAACATGTTTGCTACCGATGTGGCCGATTATCTTACCCGGAAAGGGCTGCCATTCCGAAAGTCACATGATGTTGTTGGAAAACTGGTTAAATGGGCGCAGGAAAAAGGGATAACCTTTGATAAAATCCCAATGGAAATATTTAAAAAACATTCTGTCCTTTTTGAAAACGACATTATGGAAATATTTGATCTCCGTATATCTGCTGACAGCCGTACAGTGACCGGGAGTACAGGACTGAACGAGCTGAAAAAACAGATTATGAAAGCCGGAATAATACTGGCAAAGGGGGATGTATAAATTGTCAGAAGCAATACAATATGTACTGAGAAAGGCTCGTGTAGCCGATGTCCCGGTTATTTCCGATATTATAAATCATCAGGCGCAGAAGGGTCTCATGCTTCCAAGGCCTCTTGCCTGGATTTATGATAACATACGGGATTACATGGTATCGGAAGTCGAGGGCAAAGTGATCGGCTGTGGGGCGCTGCATGTCATGTGGTCAGATCTTGCTGAAATACGTGCCCTTGCCCTTTGTGAAGACTATATCGGCAAAGGATTTGGCCGTCCGATTGTCGAATCACTGCTCTCTGAAGCCGGTGAACTGGGGATTAATCGTGTTTTTGTGCTCACATATAAAGATAAATTTTTTGAACGGTTTAATTTTAAGGTGATCGACAAATCTGATCTTCCTCACAAAATCTGGAGCGACTGTGTAAACTGCGTACATTTCCCAAACTGTAACGAAATTGCCATGATTTATCTTATTAGTGACGGGGAATGCTCATGATAAAGGCAGTTGTTTTCGATTTGGACAATACGCTCATGGATTTTATGGCCATGAAGGAAAATGCCATTACCGCCGCGGTTACTGCAATGGTGGATTCCGGTCTGGTCATGGATCAGAAAGAAGCAAAACGTGAATTGTATGCGATATACGATAAGAAAGGAATCGAGTTTCAGAAAGTTTTCGATAACTTTCTTCAGGAGCATCTGGGATATATAGACTTTAAAATACTGTCGAGTGGCGTTGTCGCATACCGTCGGGCCCGTGAAGCCTCACTTGTTCTCTACCCTCATGTAAACATGACCCTGACCGGGCTTCTCAGAAGAGGACTGAAACTGGCTGTGCTTTCCGATGCCCCCTGCCGTGAGGCATGGCTTCGTGTCTGTTACCTCCAGTTGCAGCATGTTTTCGATACAGTTATAACGTTCGAGGATACCGGTTTCAAAAAGCCGCATCCTTTAACCTTCCGCAAGGTGCTTTCCATGATCGAATGCGAGCCGCAGGATACCATCATGGTCGGCGACTGGCCGGAACGTGACCTGGTGGGTGCACGTGAAGTGGGAATGCACACGATATTTGCACGTTATGGATTCGTGTTTGACCGACCGTCAGTTGGGAAAGAAGGCGCTGAGTATGTAGTTGACGATATCCGTGAGATACTGGGAATCATCGATGAACTGAACGGAAATGAAAAACATGGTCAGATATTTGAAAAATGATAAAGAGGTTGCCCCATGAAAGTTTTCACCGGAGAACAAATGGCCGAAATCGACCGCCGAACAATCGAAGGCGGTAAGCCCGGTATTGAGCTTATGCAGACTGCCGGGAAAGCGGTATATGAGTTCATGGCGGAAGTTTACCCTGATCTTTCCAAAAAGAAAGTTGTTATTGTCGGGGGAAAAGGAAATAACGGCGGAGACGGTTTCCGAATTGCAGAACTTCTTCGGCTGTATGGGATTCATACTAAAGCGCTTCTCATTGGGAATAAAAGCGAAATCCGCGGTGATGCACTGACTTGTCTGAACGATGCGGAACAGACCGGCATGAAACTGATAGAGATTAAAAGCCCGGAAGACCTCGGCATGTTCATAAAATCAATTGAGTCGGCGGATATAATTGTGGACGCCCTTTTTGGTACCGGCCTCAGAGGAGAGATTGTCGGTCTTCATGCAATGGTGATTGACCTAGTAAATACTTCATCAGCCGAAGTTGTAGCAGTCGATATTCCTTCCGGGGTTAATTCGAATAATGGTCAGGTTTCAGAATCAGCAATTAAAGCTGATTATACAGTGACATTCGGATTTATGAAATCAGGATTGGTTGTCAAACCGGGCAGGTTTTATTGTGGAAGCATCTGGGTAGCAGATATTGGATTCCCGGGTGAAATAACCGATTCAATTGAGCCTTTCGCTCATACCCTTTCCTTGTCGGAAGCTGCCGATCTTATACCTCAAAGGCTTTATGACGCTCACAAAAATTCTACCGGGAAAATATTTATTCTTTCAGGTTCGGTAGGTATGACCGGAGCGCCTGTCCTGTGCGCAACTTCAGCCATGCGGTCGGGCGCAGGTATGGCATGGGTGGGCTGCCCGGAGAGTCTCAGTGATATCCTCGCGGTCAAATTAACCGAAGTCATGAATATTCCCCTTCCGGAAGTCCGTAAAAAACGCTGCCTTTCTCTACGTGCGCTCGGAAAAGTCCGTGAAACGGCAGAGAAAATGGATGCGGTAGCAATCGGTCCGGGATTGGGCACTTACTTTGAAACTTCTGATCTGGTAAGGCGATTTCTTGAAGATTACAGGGGCAGGGTAATTCTCGATGCGGATGGTTTGGATGCTTTCAGTGGAAAACGGGCAGCACTGACACACGCTCCCTGCGACATGGTGCTGACTCCTCATGCCGGAGAGCTTTCACGGCTTATTGATAAACCTGTAGCCGATATTTTGGCCGATCCCATCGATGCGGCAAAGAGCGCCGCTGCTGAATTTAAAAAAATTGTACTTCTCAAAGGGCCGACTACTGTTATAGCTGATCCCGATGGCGAGGTATGGCTGAATTCCACAGGAAACCAGTCTCTTGCTACAGCCGGGTCAGGCGATGTATTGACCGGCCTGATTACAGGAATCGCCGCGCAGGGCGTGGATATTTTTCCTGCCGCTGTTCTCGGAGCTTTTATACATGGCCTGGCAGGTGAAATTGCCTCGGAAGAGACTGGCATGAGAGGTGTAATGGCGGGTGATGTTCTTGAAAATCTGACACTGGCATTTGAAGAAATAGAAACAGGGTCGTTCTTTGATCTATAGTTGTAACTTATCATTTTTAAAATCTGTTGAAACAAATCTTTTAATAAACCGTGAAAAAAAGTGTGTTGTCGAAAAATTCAGAAACCTTAAACCGGACTTTTATTCTTTCTCACAAAAATAGAATAGTAAACTCTGCATGTAATAATATGATTCCAGGTATGAATTGTCTTGTTTCATGAACCTTAGCCATCCTTAATACGGAACAAATATGCCAAAAAGAACAGATATCCACACGATTATGGTTATAGGCTCCGGTCCGATTGTGATCGGGCAGGGCTGTGAATTTGATTATTCAGGAACCCAGGCATGTAAGGCGCTTAAAGAAGAAGGATTCAGAATTGTACTTGTCAATTCCAACCCTGCCACAATAATGACCGATCCGGAGGTTGCCGACCGTACGTATATCGAACCGATCACTCCGGAAATTTGTGAGAAAATCATTGCGATCGAGAAACCGGATGCCCTCCTTCCTACCCTAGGCGGCCAGACCGGATTGAATGTTGCTGTCCAGCTTGCAGAACAAGGAATTCTCGACCGTTACGGGGTTAGAATGATCGGAGCGGATCTTAAATCAATTAAAAAGGCCGAGGATCGTCAGCTATTTTCAGCCGCGATGAACAGTATCAAAGTGGATCAGCCGCTTGGCGGATTTGCGCATACATTGGAGGACAGCTGGAAAATTCTTGAAAAAGTTGGCTTC